>NZ_JAWJUW020000005.1:0-284240 GCF_033052795.2 Halovibrio sp. HP20-59 | reverse complement strand
ACCAAAAGGCTTGAGTGGGATTGAGTTCACGGCTCATGATGATCTCCAAAGCAAAAGAGACCACCAGTGTGATCAGCGAAGATACGCTTCGGTAGATGTGTTTTGTGGATCGCTTACTATCTAACTGATAAAATACTTATCGATAAAGATATTGGCCTACATAAAACTAGGGAAATATCAACACGGACTAATGGAATATTTTTATGTGATTTGTTGAGCATAGCCAGAAAATATAAATTGCTTTTGAAGCCTATAACAACAGGCTGGTCTATGCTGCCCCTAACCGACTACCACCCGATTGCGACCGTGAGTTTTCGCTTGATACAGGGCTTTGTCTGCACGCGCATAAAGATGCTTAAAGGTAGCTTCGTTTTGGTATGCTATTGCCACTCCTACACTCACCGTTACTGAAGTGGCAACGCCTAATTGTTGCTGTGTCAGATCGCTCACTTTTTGACGCAGACGTTCTGCTAGTTTCATGGCACCATCCACATCTGTATCCGGCATCAAAACACAGAACTCTTCACCTCCGATCCGAGCTAACACATCAATTTCGCGAGCTTCATCTTTTAGCGCTCCGGCTAATACCTGAAGTATTTGATCACCGGTAGGATGGCCAAAGGTGTCATTTATATATTTAAAATAATCAATATCAATAAGAATCAAACCCAGCGGACAACCACTGCGCTGGCTTTGTTTACAAAAGCTTTCTGCAAAACTCAGTAAATAGCGACGATTGCCTAATTTTGTTAGTTCATCAAACTGGCTAAGTTGCATCACCTTATGGTGCTCGCGCTTGAGCCTAAACAACGATATTAAAAGTCCCACTACTAGTAGCAGGATCATAAAAACCAGCACCAATATAATGCCCCCCAGGCGCTCCATGACAATACGCTGTTTGGCTGCTTCTGAATGCACCAGTCCTTCAAGGATGCTGTAAGTCAACGCCAAGTCATTTTCGATCACTTGGCCCTGATCCAGAAACTTTTCGGGTGAGTCGCCTGAGATAATTCCATCAAGCTGATGCCGCATATCAGACAGACGGTTCTTAACTTCCTGTAACTCTTCTAGAGAGGCGTGATAATCTGATTTTGAAAGCTTATTGCTCTGCAGACTAAAACTGATCCCATCAATATGCTGGGGTATTCGCCATAGAAGATTCTCCAGGCTACTAAAAACGTCAGGGTCTCCAGGGCGTTCGCGCAAATCCTCCAGGGCGTTTCGAAACATAACAGCATGAGACTGAGAGCGTACAACGACTGCTGCTAGCGAGGTGTAATTAGACCCCATGTACTGACGAGCATTTAAATTATATAACGCAATGGCAATGGCAATAATGCACGTCAGCAGAGAAAAACCTAACACCAGTTGCCAGCCTATTGACTTGATGGCCCCCAACTTCATTGGACGATGATATCTCGAATCGACCAGACCCAATGGGTCATATTGGCGGTTCCCGCTTCAACAAACTCTGCCTCAGCCGGAACAATCAGCATAGTAGGTCCAAAATCGGTCAGCGTTAAGGGCTCTCCGTCGAGCCGGGTAACGAGAAGGTAATCCCGTTCTTCAGGATTTATAAAAGCGCTGTAATCGTCATGAGCGATGAAACGCAGCGTCGCCGTTTCATCAACATCTTGTGCAGACAACAGATCTTTAAGCCACACGCCTGCAAAACTTCCTTGCGGACCTTTGAAGTGCTGCACAGTTGTGGCATGAAGTGGCAAGGATTCAATTTCAGCACGGCTAATGAAACGACGTTCTGCCTGAGCATCCACCATCATCAATATGGGAGACTCATCTTGTGAAGGAACAAAAGTGCTTGGGACGGGCTCAGTCTCAGTCGCCTGTAACGTTGTAGCAAACAAATTCAGCGAGACTGCCAATAACCACCATATATATTTTCGTAAGCCAAACGATAAAAAACTTATCATACTTTCAATTACTCACTGAAAAAAATCAACAATATCCCTGAACATCACTCGCGGAATAAATTATATTCGACACATATTGTATTAATATATAGTGTACTGCTTAAGGTAGGTCAAAATTATTAACGAGTGATAATTCCTTTGACGGTAGGTGTCAAACCTATCGCTTAGCCTGAACCCAAGTGCCCATTGAGAAGGACGATGCGTCTATGACCATTACCGCCTCCTTCGACGTGACGCACATCGCCGAGATCTTAAAAGCCGCTATCAAGCGTGCCAATAACGGCCTCGACGAAGCCAAGGAGACAGGTCGGAATCGCATTATCATTCAAGAGATGTACTGGGACCTTTAGGCATGCGCTATTCATGGTTTCCCTCTAACAGGTATTAGATGGCGCATTCTATGATTGAATGAAAGTGCTGGCAATTCATTCCGGCAAATGCAGCCTACCAGACTCTCCCAAGCCTTTGATTCTTGATCTGTTAATTTCCCGTTAGAATGCATAGCCAAAATTCACGCTCCTACTGCATTTCCAAGAATGACCGCTCAGGGTCGTTAGAGGACAAAGCGTTTACCGCTACGCTGAAGCCATCGATGGCTGATACACTTTCGCCAGCCAAATTTAGTCACCGAGTTTACCGATGCCAGTCGTTGACGATAATGTCTCAAAACCTCCCGTATTGCTATTCGACGTATTTAAAACGCTGTTGCTGTTCGACGGCGATCACGTTGATGATGCCACTTTCGCGCACCTCACCGGTTGGCTGCGCTATCGTCAGATAGCGATCACCCCACAGGCACTGAAGCGCCTCTATGTGGCTGTCACGCAGGCACAGCTTGCCGCAGCGCCCGGTCAGCCACCGGATGTAGACGCACTCATCGTCTGGAATGCCGTTTTGACCGAACTCAGCGTCTTCCAGGTACGACGTCGGGAGCTAGCCGTCGAGTTGGCACTGGTCTATCGTCAGATCACCACCCGCCAGATCGATGTCTGGCCTGGCACCTTCGAGATGCTCGACGCCTGTCGCGGCTTTCGCTTGGCTATGGCCTCGAACACCAAGCGTGCCTAAACCGAACCAGAGCTGCGCATGCCCAGGCTGTGGGACTATTTCGAACGAGTGATATCCAGTTCCGACGTCAAGGCCTGCAAGCCCGATACCGCGATTTTTCGGCGCGCCCTGGTTGAGCTCGACGTCACGCCCAGCCAGGTGATTTACATCGGTGACAATCCCTACGACGATGTGCTCGGCGCAGGGCTGCTAGGAATTCCCGCGATCTTGCTCGAGCGTGACACGCCGGCACCGCCAAATGTCGAGCTTCCGACGCCGCTGGCCCGAGTCGCAGACGGTGATCCGGGAGCCGTAGCGCGAGTGCCGACGGCCAGTGTCCAGGCCTATTACAGGAGCGCAAAACCGATTTTCAAAAGTTCCATTTACAGCTGACCGAACTGAGGAGCGGCGACGATCCCGCTCGAACTCCACTGCACCTGTCACGGCGGCATCGTGAGGCGGCCGATATTTATCGTGCGTTGTCGGCGCACTGGGCGTCCAATGGAGCGACCCGCGACGCTGGCTGGGCCTATTATCAAGCACGACGGCTAGAAACCCAGGCGCAGCGTCCTGACAACGTGCTTCATCGGCGGCGTTGCGAGCGAGTCAAGGGACCAAGCGAACTCACCTCGCCGGGCATCGTGCTTGGCACCATGCGATGGCTTAACGGCACCCTGGCTGGCTTAGTAGCCGGCTATGGCGAGAGTCCGCTGCGCGTGGTGGGCGCGATGTTGGCGGTGGTAATGGCCTTCGCCATGGCGTACCTAGCGCTGGGTGTTACAGGCGTCTCAACCGACCCACTTTGGTTACGCGTCACGAATGCGTTACTGTTCAGTACCCAAGCAATGACCGCTTCGCTTGATGCCGATGTGACCCGGCGCTGGCTACGCTGGACGGCGACACTTCAGACCACCGCTGGAATCACGCTTTTGGGGCTGTTGGGTTTCTGCTTGGGAAACCGTGTGCGCAACGCGTGACGTAACTGAATAACATGCTGATGACATATTCGACAATGACTTACCACTGGATACTTGGTCCCGGCGCCATTGGTCGCCTGTTGGCACATTCGCTCACGCCGCTGGCGGCTGTCACGCTGATTGGCCGCCGTTCGCTGCCTGGGCAGCAAACGCTGACCACGCCGGAAGGCAAGACGCTGGGTCGTCTACTCAATTCGCTCACTGTAGCCGATTTGGAGGCTGACGCCCGTGAAGCGCCCGCTTTTGTGCATATCACCACCAAGGCGATGGCCGCTGAGGCGGCGCTTGAGAGCATCGCGAGTGTGATCTCCCCCACTACCCCGCTGGTGCTGTGGCAAAACGGCTTTTTGGCGCAGCCGCGTATTACTCAAGCGTGGCCGGGGCCGGTGCTGTGCGCGACCACCACGGAAGGCGCGTATTTAACAAGTGATAACGGCGTGGTGCACGCGGGGCGCGGGGCGACGTTTGTGGGTGATTTAAATCATCAGTATGGAGAGCTTTCACAAACGCTTGCCGAGACGCTCACGCAGGCCGGGCTTGCCACCACAGCGGTGGACGATATTCGTAGCCGTCTATGGCAAAAGCTCGCGGTAAACGCCGCGATTAATCCGCTGGTGGCGCTGCACGGGGTGCGTAACGGTCAACTGAGTAGCGAGGCGTATGCCGGCCGTGTCCAGGCGGTGGTGAAGGAAGTCGCGGCGATCATGCAGGCTGAGGGCATTCAGCCGCCAAATGATGGGCAAGGCGAAGCCGCATGGTTGGCGTTGGTTTGGCAAGTGGTGGAGAACACCGCCCGAAATAAGGCCTCGATGCTGCAGGATGTGGAGGCCAAGCGCCCTACCGAGCGCGAAGCGATTTTAGGGCCGTTGATTGAGAACGCCCAGCGCCATGGCTTGCCGTATGACGTCCTGCAGGTGCTGGATGCCGATTTAGCGACGCTGGAGGCCAGCTACCTGAACGCTCGCTAAGCACGAATGCCCTAGGCCAGTACTGGGTAAAGCGAACCAATCAGCAGCAACGCCATGGTGATATTAAACGCTCGATTACGCAGAGGGCTGGTCAACCATTGGCGCACCACCAGGCCCAACCAGGCCCATACCGAAATCGCGGGAAAACTCACCATAGCGAACACACTTGCCACCAGCACGACCGATAGAAGCGTATGGTCCGGCGCGTAGAGCGTAATCGCCGAAAGGCACATCGCCCAGGCCTTGGGGTTCACCCACTGAAAGGCAGCCGCCTGCAAAAACGTCATGGGCGTGCCTTTTTCATCTGTCGCTTTTAGCGGCGCGGCGTTGGCTACTTTCCACGCCAGCCAAAGCAGATAGCCAATAGAAACGGCTTGCAGCAGCGTATTGAGTACCGGGTACCTATCAAAAAGCGTCATCAACCCGCCGCCTACCACCAGTACCATCACACTCACGCCCACCATAATGCCCAGCATGTGCGGCAAGGTTCTTTTGAACCCGAAGTTTGCGCCCGACGCCATGAGCATTAGGTTATTGGGCCCTGGGGTCACGGTGGTTACAAACGCAAAGGCCGTTAAGGCAGCAAATACCGATATGCTCATTGATGCTGTCTCTTCTGATTAAGTATGCGTAGAATTTTACCGGCTTACACCCGCAATTTTTCGCCTAATATCCACTTAGATGACCATTATTCACAATAAAATATGAAATTAGACTCAGTTGACAGGAAAATATTGCACGAGCTAAAACGCGATGGAAACCTCAGCAATGTTGAACTTGCCAAGCGCGTTAACTTGTCCGCCTCCGCGTGCCTGCGCCGCGTGCAAGAGCTTGAAAAAAACGAGGTCATCCTCGGGTATCGTGTTATGACAGCGCCAGAGGCGATGGGGAGAGGCTTTGTGGCCTATGTCACGGTGGGGCTGGCATTGCATACCAAGGCGGCTCAGGAGGGCTTTGAACGGGCGATGGCCGTGGCGACGGAAGTGGCGGAGTGCCACAACATTGCAGGCCCGTTTGAGTACCTGCTACGCGTTGAAACCCGAGACCTCGCCAACTACAAGCGCTTTCACACCGAGGTACTCGGCACCCAGCCTGATGTCAGCGCCATTTCCACTCTCATCGTGATGGGCTCCCCCAAAGACGAGCGCGGCTAGTCTCGAGCGACAAACCCATCATCGCTTGCGTATCAGGCGTTGCTGTCATTGTCCTGATAAAAGCGCATCAGGCTCGAAAAGTCGAGCTTGCCGTTGCCGTTGGCCTTGTGGAAGGTGAACAGCGAGCGGGCGGCGGAGCCCATGGGCACCGGCGAGGCGCTTAGCTGGCTGACGTCCATGGCAAGGCCCAGGTCCTTGATCATCAGGTCAACCTGAAAGCCGCCCTGGTAGCCCTTCGAGGCCGGGGCATTTTCCATCACGCCGGGGTAAGGGTTATACACGTTGAGCGCCCAGTTGCCGCCGGAGCTTTGCTGCATGATTTCTGACAGCACTGCCGGATCCAGGCCGTTCTTGACGCCCATGTTGATCGCCTCGCAGGTGCCCGCCATGAGGATCGACAGCAGCATGTTGTTGCACACCTTGGCAATCTGCCCGGCGCCGTGGTCGCCCGCGTGGAAGATGTTTTTACCCATCGCGCCTAGCACCGGCCTGGCCTGCTCGAACTGGGCATCTGAGCCACCGACGATAAACGTCAGCGTGCCCGTCTGAGCGCCGCCTACCCCGCCGGACACCGGCGCATCCACAAAGCCAATACCCTTTTCAGCACCGATGGCGGCCACCTGACGGGCGGTGTCGGCATCGATGGTCGAACAGTCGATCACCAGCGCGCTTGGTTTGATGACGTCGAACAGCGGCGCGTCACCTTCCGCGTAAAGGCCCATGACGTGCTTGCCGGCGGGCAGCATGGAGATCACAAAATCCGCCCCCTCGGCAGCTTCCTGTGCCGAGAACGCTACCTCGCAGCCGTTTAACTTAGCGGTATCCAGGGCATCTGGAGAAAGATCAAAAGCGCGCACGCTGAAGCCTGCTTTGTGCAAATTAGCCGCCATGGGGCCGCCCATGTTGCCTAAACCAATAAATGCTATCGTCGCCATTGGTATTGTCCTTATGATGGGTTGATAGATGGTTAATAGCGTTAACGTAGATCTTCCAACGGGCTTTTCGCCCAGGGAGACGCTAACAGCTGATTGATAAAGCGCTCTTCTACCGAGGCCACATCCGGGTACGTCCAAGCGGGTTGGCCGTCTTTGTCGACCAACAGCGCGCGCACCCCTTCGGGGAACTCGCGGTGGCGGCAACATTGCACCGAAAGCGCCAGCTCGGCTTGAAACACCTCCGCCAGCGACATGTGCTTGGCACGCTTGAGCTGCTCATCAATTAATTTAATGGAAACCGGGCTACCGTGAGCCAACGTCTTCTGTGCTTTGCTAAACCACTGGTTGTCGCTTTTTACCGCCGCAATGGCCGAGACGATTTGCTCGACGCTGTCGTGGTCCATCAACTCGCGAATCAGCGGTGAATGCTGGTAAACGGGTGCTTCCAGTTCAGCGAACACGGGCTGCGATGTTTGCTCCAGCTCTCGCATAATGCGGTTGACCACGCCGTTGGCATCGGTGCTCTCGCCTTTTCCCCAGCGGGCGTCGGTGAGCTGTTGCACCAAGGCATCACGGTGGTAGCTGGCAATCGCCCGGTCGGCCAGCCCCAGATGGACGGCATCCGGGGCGTTGATTTGACTGCCGGTCATGGAGAGAAATCGCCCGGTGCCATTGGGCAGGCGGTTCAGGAACCAGCTGGCACCCACATCTGGATAAAGCCCAATAGTGACTTCCGGCATTGCCAAGCGCGAGGTCTCGGTCACTACACGATGGCTGCTCGCGCTTAGCAGGCCCATACCGCCACCCATGACAATGCCGCTGCCCCAGCAGATCACCGGTTTGGGGTAGGTGTGCAGCGCGTAATCCAGCCGATACTCGTGCTCAAAAAACTGGGTAGGGAAATTTGGGTCGCCCTCGCCTTGTATCGCTTTATACAGGCTGACCACATCGCCACCGGCGCAAAACGCTTTGTCGCCGGCGCTATCCAGCAGTACCGCCACCACGCGTTCATCGTCCCGCCAGTCGGCCAGGCGTGGCAGCATTTCCTCAATCATTTCCAGCGTCAGCGCGTTGAGCGAACGCTCGGCATTGAGCTTAATTTCGGCGATTACATGACCATCGTGGGTGGGGTGTTCAATAAACACTACGCTACTCATCGGCATTCCTTGTTTGTTACTGCTGTCTCGTCTCTGACGCTAAAGCTCCGTAGCCCCTTCAGCCAGTACCCGGCGTGAGATGATCAGCCGCATGATTTCATTGCTGCCTTCAAGAATCCGGTGTACCCGGGTATCGCGCACGTAGCGTTCCATGGGGTACTCCTTAATATAGCCGTTGCCGCCGTATAGCTGCAGCGCCTCATCGCATACGTTAAAGCCTACGTCTGTGGCAAAGCGCTTGGCCATGGCGCAGTAGGTCGGTGCATCTGCGTGGCCCGCATCTAGCTTGGTCGCTGCCATGCGTACCAATTGCCGAGCAGCGACCAGCTCGGTGACCATATCAGCCAGACGGAACTGGAGCGCTTGAAACTCGGCTAGTCGCTTACCGAACTGCTGACGTTCCAGCATATAGTCGCGCGCTTTATTAATCGCCTGCTGGGCAGTGCCGATAGAACAGGTAGCAATGTTGATACGCCCGCCATCCAGACCCTTCATAGCGATTTTAAAGCCATCGCCTTCGTTGCCGAGCATTTGTTGCGCAGGAACCCGCACGTTTTCAAACGTAATCATACGCGTGGGCTGGCTGTTCCAACCCATCTTCTCCTCCTTGCGCCCATAGCTGATGCCGCCTGCGTTGGCATCCACGGCGAAGGCGGAAATCCCGGCCGCCCCCTCGCCGCCGGTGCGCGCCATCACCACCAGAACGTCGGTGCTGCCTGCGCCGGAAATAAACATTTTGCTGCCGTTGAGCAGAAAATCATCGCCGTCACGCTTGGCGGTAGTTTTTAGCGATGCGGCATCAGAGCCTGAATTGGGTTCAGTTAAACAGTACGAGCCCAACAGCTCACCGGTGGCAAGCTTCTCGCCCCACTTTTCAAGGGTGGCAGGCGTGCCGAAATCGGCCACCATCCAGGTCACCATGTTATGGATGGTCAGGTACGCCGTGGTAGAGGTACAGCCCATCGACAGCTGCTCGAAAATGATGCTGGCGTCCAAGCGTGAAAGCCCCAACCCGCCCACACTTTCCGGTGCGTAAAGTGAGCAGAAACCCAGCTCGCCAGCTTTACGGATCACCTCGACTGGGAAGAAAGCTTCTCGGTCCCACTCGGCGGCGTGGGGCGCTAGCTCGTTTTGGGCAAAGGCGCGGGCCATATCGGCAAACGCAACCTGATCTTCACTAAGCTCAAAATCCATGGCGACTCTCCAGGAATGCGCTTGCGCACTGGCTGTTGTAGTTGTAGCTGTGGTTGTAATGCAGCAGCAGCTTCAATTGACGTTTACGTTAACTTATCCATTTACATGACCATAAGCAACATACTCGCACTTGCGACCTTAGACGTAGGGATAAATGAATAGGAACAAAGCGCCAATCGTCGCTTATCAAGTACATCAACACCAAGATGAATAAGGGGAGACACAGACGCGGCAGTAAAGACGACTTGCTCAACAATATAACCGCCGAACAGCAAGCTCATCATTAATAGTTCAGCACCCCACTCATTCCTTTCACATTGCTGAAGCGGACCTCCTGCAGCGCTCCAGATTTAAAATAGATTTAACCATCACCCAAATGGATAAATCCCTGAATAAAGTCTAAAAATCATCGGAAGAAAGATATCCATTTCGTCTTATTTTACGCTATCGACTAAAATAATGACTAAGAAGTGAAAGCTTGCTCAAAGCATTACAGACCGAGTAAAGTTTTCAATTAGGCAGCAACGACACGTTCCAATAAGGATGTAGGGTAATGCACAATCAATTGGAATTAGCCTTATCGCTTTTAGCGGCTCTCACCCTGGGCTTGATGATAGGTGTTGAGCGTGGCTGGAGCGGTCGAGAAAAAGATGAAGGTACGCGCGTTGCTGGCGTACGCACTTTCAGCCTGATTGGGCTAAGCGGGGGTATTTTTGCCATCTTGGCTGAGCAATGGGGTGTTTGGCTAATTGTTACCGGGTTTGTTGTCGTCGCGATGCTTATTTCAGTATCTTACATTAGCCACAGCCACCGCTCAGACGACGCGGGCATTACGACCGAGTTTTCCATGCTGCTGACCTTTGCTTTGGCAATTTGGGCTACCTCTGGTGATCCGCTTCCCGCACTTAGCTGTGGCGCCGTCGTTGTTGCTTTTCTCGGCCACAAAAAAACCTGCACAAATTGCTTAAACATATTCCGCCAAAAACCTTTTACTCAGGAATTACTTTATTGCTTATTTCGGTAGTTATTTTACCCTTACTACCGAACGAAGGTTACGGCCCCTGGCAAGCATTAAACCCCTACTGGCTTTGGTGGATGGTCGTTTTGATTTCTGGCCTATCGTTTATCGGTTACTTATTTACGCAGTTATTAGGCGAGCAGCGTGGCACATTAATTACTGCTATCGCCGGGGGATTCGCCTCATCGACTGCCGTCACATTAACAATGGCGCGTTTTGCAAAAAACAATACTAACAGCATGATATACGCCAGCGGCATGTTACTCGCCTGCAGCATTATGTTTCCGCGTGTTCTAGTTGAAGTCTTCGTCGTTAACCGAGCGCTTTTATCACTGCTGTTACTACCTATTTTATTAATGTTCGCCGGGTTAATAACGGTCACATTTATTATGTACTGGCAACAAAGAAGAAAGTCTTCTGCCGAGGCTGCCGACATGACCATAAACAACCCTTTACAGCTGGGTACAGCGATTCAGTTTGGTATTTTATTGGCCGTTATACTACTTCTGTCTGAAGGGATGAAAAACTGGTTTGGAGACGCCGGCATTTATAGCTTAGCCATCATATCCGGGCTGATGGACGTTGACGCAATTACCTTATCATTGTCACGCTCGGCCCAAGGAGAGCTTTCTCACGCTACTGCAGCAATAGGGATCATATTGGCCTGTGCCAGCAACACGTTACTTAAAGGTGTAATGTTTGCCACGGTTGCCGGTATTAAATTGCACTACCGTTTTGTTGTTTATATGGTTATTGCCGTTATTCCAGGGTTAATTTTGGGATTGTGGCAACTTTTGTAAAGTGAACCCCAACTGGGCATGAAGGAACAACGGCGCTGTGAAGTGAAAGTACTGCTCCACAAGCACACAGCCTTTATCGATTTGCCAATCTCTACAGGTAAAGCAATCAACTGCTACTGCTTTACCTATACGTAAGGTAGGCCTGCAAGCTAGCAACGCTATCTATAGCACTACAATTACAACTTTAGTCGATTAGCGTTAGACCCCTGAGCCAACCGGCCTCGTCAGAATATAAATATCAGACACTTAGACGATTACAGTGCTTTTCAACCGCTACCAACTATTGCTTTACGTTTACGTAAACTTATTTTAGCCTCAATGGCAGTATCCAACAGGCGCATGTCTTAGGAATGATTCTTAGCAACGGTTCTTGAGGACGGTTCTTGAAGACAGTCCTTGAAGACAGTCCTTGAAGACAGTCCTTAAGAACGATGCCCTTTTAAGAGAATCTCGATCATGAGCAAAACCTATTCAATCAGCGAACTGGCCAACGAGTTTGATCTGACCACCCGCAGCATCCGTTTTTACGAAGATCAGGAGCTGCTACACCCGACCCGCCGGGGGCAAACCCGTATCTACAGCAGCCAAGACCGGGTGCGCCTGAAACTGATCATTCGCGGCAAGCGGCTGGGGCTTTCGCTGGCCGAAATCCGCGAGCTGTTTGAACTCTGGGATGAAACCCGCAGCGGCAGTAAAAAGCAGCTGCATTTGATGCTCAGCAAGATTGCCGAACGCCGGGCGGCCCTCGACCAGCAAATGAAAGATATCGCTATGGTTCAGCTCGAGCTTGAGAGCGCAGAAATTCGCTGCCGACAAGCATTAGAAGAGCTAGACGAAAAAGAGCCAGAGGAAAGACAAAACGCGCTAACAACAACAGGTGATTGACCATGTTTTCACACTACTCAGAACTTAATTTTGGCCTCGATGACGAACTGAATATGCTGCGTGAGCAGGTTAATGCCTTTGCGGCCAGTGAGATTGCCCCCCGTGCTGCCGAAATCGACCGTAACAACGAATTCCCCAATGATTTATGGAAGAAGTTTGGCGATATGGGGTTGTTGGGTATTACCGTTTCTGAAGAGGATGGCGGCAGTGGCATGGGCTATCTCGCTCACTGTATTGCCATGGAAGAAATCTCCCGCGCCAGCGCCTCCGTCGCACTGTCTTACGGCGCCCACTCCAATCTGTGCGTCAACCAGATCAAGATCAACGCCTCCGCCGAGCAGAAGGCCAAATACCTGCCCAAGCTGATCAGCGGCGACCATGTAGGGGCGCTGGCCATGTCAGAGCCCGGTGCGGGCTCGGATGTAGTTTCCATGCAGCTGCGAGCCAAGAAAGATGGCGATCACTACATCCTCAACGGCAACAAGATGTGGATCACCAACGGCCCGGATGCGGACGTGCTGGTGGTCTACGCCAAGACCGACCCGGACGCCGGCTCCAAAGGCATCACCGCCTTTATTGTCGAAAAGGGCATGCCCGGTTTCTCCACCGCCCAGAAACTCGACAAGCTCGGCATGCGCGGCTCCAACACCTGCGAGCTGGTGTTCCAGGATTGCGCCGTTCCCGCTGAAAACATTCTCGGTGACGAAGGTAAAGGCGCTCGCGTACTGATGAGCGGCCTGGATTTTGAGCGCACCGTGCTCGCGGCCGGCCCTATCGGCATCATGCAGGCTGCCATGGACGTCGTGCTCCCCTATATCCACGAGCGCAAGCAGTTCAACCAGTCGATCGGCGAGTTCCAGCTGGTACAGGGCAAAGTTGCCGACATGTACACCACCCTGACCGCCTGCCGGGCTTATCTTTATGCCGTGGCGGGCGCCTGCGACCGCGGCCAGACCTCCCGCAAGGACGCCGCCGGGGTGATTCTCTACTGCGCCGAAAAGGCTACCCAGGTGGCGCTGGATGCCATCCAGCTGCTCGGCGGCAACGGCTACATCAACGAGTACCCCACCGGGCGACTGCTGCGCGACGCCAAGTTGTATGAGATCGGCGCGGGCACCAGCGAGATCCGGCGGATGCTGATCGGCCGCGAACTCTTCAACGAAAGCCTTTAACAAACATCAGTAGGGTCGCGCCATGAGCACTTTAAAAACCCAGATCAATCCTCGCAGCGATGTCTTTCAGGCCAACGAAGCGGCGATGCGCAAGGACGTTAGCCAGCTGCGCGAACTTACCGCGGCCATTTCCCAGGGCGGCGGCGCCAAAGCCCGCGAGCGCCACGAAAGCCGGGGTAAGCTGTTCGTGCGCGACCGCATCGATCACCTGATTGACGAAGGCTCGCCGTTTCTGGAATTTTCCGCGCTGGCCGCTCATCACCTCTATGAAAGTGATGTGCCCGCCGCCGGGGTGGTCACCGGCATTGGCCGCGTTTCCGGCGTGGAGTGCGTGATTGTCGCTAACGACGCCACGGTGAAAGGCGGCACCTACTTCCCGCTGACCGTCAAGAAGCACCTGCGCGCCCAGGAAATCGCCCGCAAGCATCGCCTGCCGTGCATTTATTTGGTCGATTCCGGCGGCGCCTTTCTGCCCCGCCAGGACGAAGTTTTCCCCGACCGCGACCACTTTGGGCGCATCTTCTACAACCAGGCGACCCTGTCCGCCGAAGGCATTCCACAAATTGCCGTGGTGATGGGCTCGTGCACCGCGGGCGGCGCCTATGTGCCGGCCATGGCCGATGAGTCGATCATCGTCAAAGAGCAAGGCACGATTTTCCTCGGCGGCCCGCCGCTCGTAAAAGCCGCCACCGGCGAGAACATCAGCGCTGAAGACCTGGGCGGTGCCGATGTCCACGCCAAGGTCAGCGGCGTGGCCGATTACTACGCGGAAAACGATGCCCACGCGCTGCAGCTTGCCCGTGCCTGCGTCTCACGGCTCAACTGGCAGAAGCGCGGCCAGCTGGCCATGCAGGCGCCCAAGCCACCCAGACTCGACCCCGGCGAGCTGTATGGCATCGTCGGCACCGATCTGAAAAAGCCCTACGACGTGCGCGAAGTCATTGGCCGCATCGTCGATGACTCCGACTTCGACGAATTCAAGCGCTACTACGGCGATACGCTGGTTACCGGCTTTGCCCATATTCACGGCTACCCGGTGGGCATCGTGGCCAACAACGGCGTGCTGTTTTCTGAAAGCGCGGTAAAAGGCGCGCACTTTATCGAGCTGTGCGCCCAGCGCAAGATTCCGCTGGTGTTCCTGCAGAACATTACCGGCTTCATGGTCGGCTCCAGGTACGAGCACGAAGGCATTGCCAAGCACGGCGCCAAGCTGGTCACCGCGGTGGCCTGCGCCAAGGTGCCCAAGTACACAGTGCTGATTGGCGGAAGCTTTGGCGCGGGTAACTACGGCATGTGCGGCCGCGCCTATGACCCCCACCTGCTGTTCATGTGGCCCAACGCGCGTATTTCGGTGATGGGCGGTGAGCAGGCAGCGGGCGTGCTTTCTCAGGTGAAACGCGAGCAGTACGAGCGCGAGGGCCGCGAGTGGACGCCGGAGGAGGAAGAAGCCTTCAAGAAACCCACCCGCGAACAGTACGAGCACCAGGGCCACCCCTACTACGCCAGCGCTCGCCTGTGGGACGACGGCGTGATCGACCCGCTGCAAACCCGCGACGTACTGGGGCTTTCCTTGGCTGCGGCCATGAACGCAGAAATAGAAGAGACGCGCTTTGGCGTGTTCCGGATGTAAGGGGTAATGAGAATGGCTTATTCGACACTAACGCTCGACCACGGCATCGCCTGGCTAACCCTGAACCGCCCTGAGGTGCATAACGCCTTTGACGACCGCCTGATTGCCGAGCTGAATGCTCACTTGAGCCGGCTGCATTTGCTTGCGGAGGCGGGCGACGTGCGCGTGGTGGTGCTCGGCTCCGAAGGCAAGAGCTTCTCGGCGGGGGCGGACTTGAACTGGATGAAGCGCATGGTCGACTACGATCTTGACGATAACCTCGCCGATTCGCGCAAGCTCGCCTCGCTGATGCACAGTATGGACACGCTCCCCTGCCCTACGGTTTGCCGCGTTCAAGGCTCGGCCTTCGGCGGCGCGGTGGGCTTGGCCGCCTGCTGCGACATCGTGATCGCCTCGGGTAGCGCTAAATTCTGCCTTTCTGAAGTCAAAATAGGCTTATCGCCCGCGGTTATCAGCCCTTACGTGCAGCGGGCCCTGGGCGAGCGACAGATGCGCCGCTATGCGTTAAGCGCAGAAGTCATGGACGCCGACATAGCGCTCGCGCTTGGTTTAGTCCATCTGGTGGTGGAGCACGACAAGCTAGACGACGAAGTGGACACCATGCTGGCAATCCTATTAGCCGCATCGCCCCAAGCCCAGCGCGCCACCAAGGCGCTGATGGCCACGGTCGCTCAAGCGCCTGACAGTGACGACACTCGCGAACAGACCTGTCAGGTGATCGCCAAGCTGCGGGTAAGCCAAGAAGGGCAAGAGGGTTTATCCAGTTTCTTTGAAAAGCGCCGCCCCGTCTGGGCCGATTCTAATAACACACCCCACGCGTCGGAGCGTCGCTCATGAAAAAACACGAAAGCGCCGTTCGCACGACGCCCTTTGATACGCTGCTGATCGCCAATCGCGGTGAAATCGCCTGCCGGGTGATGCGCACCGCGCGCCGTTTGGGATTAAAAACCGTCGCCATTTACTCTGACGCCGATGCCGGCGCCCGCCACGTGCGCGAAGCCGACGAAGCCATTCGCGTTGGCCCTGCCCCAGCGCGGGAAAGCTACCTCGACGTCGAGGCGGTCATTGAGGCCGCCAGGCGCACCGGCAGCGGCGCGATTCACCCCGGCTACGGCTTTCTTTCCGAGAACGGCGACTTCGTCAACGCCCTGGAAAAAGCGGGCATTACCTTTGTCGGCCCGCCCGCCTCGGCGATCGCCGCCATGGGCGATAAATCCGCCGCCAAGGCACGCATGGCCAACGCGGGCGTGCCATTGGTGCCCGGCTACCACGGTGACGACCAGAGTGACGCCCTGCTGCGCGACGAGGCTGACAAGATCGGCTACCCGGTCATGCTCAAAGCCAGCGCCGGCGGTGGCGGCAAGGGGATGCGCGTCGTCGAATCGGGGGATGGCTTTCAGGCCGCTCTGGACGGCTGCCGACGCGAGTCCAGGGCCGCCTTTAGCGACGATCGCATGCTGATCGAGAAATATCTGGTCAAGCCCCGCCACGTGGAAGTCCAGGTGTTCTGCGACTGCAACGGCAACGGCGTTTACCTGTTCGAGCGCGACTGCAGCGTGCAGCGTCGTCATCAAAAAGTCATTGAAGAAGCCCCCGCCCCCGGCATGACCGCCGAGCTGCGCAGCGCCATGGGCGACGCCGCCGTGCGCGCCGCCCAGGAAATCGGCTATGTGGGCGCCGGCACCATCGAGTTTTTATTGGATGCGGACGGGTCGTTCTTCTTTATGGAGATGAACACCCGTCTCCAGGTCGAGCACCCGGTCACCGAAATGATCACCGGCCAGGATCTGGTCGAATGGCAGTTGCGCGTCGCCATGGGCGAACCCCTGCCCTGCTCTCAAGACGCACTGACCATCACCGGGCATAGCTTTGAAGCGCGCATTTACGCCGAAGACCCGGATCAGGATTTCTTACCCGCCACCGGCCTGCTGACGCGTTTCGCGCTGGATCTGGAGGGTGCGGGTCTAAGCGGCGATCAAGTACGCCTGGATAGCGGCGTGGAAAGCGGCGATACGGTGTCGATGCACTACGACCCCATGCTCGCCAAGCTGATCGTTCACGGCGCTGACCGCGACGCTGCCCTGGCGACCCTTAACCGCGCCCTGGCGGCACTCGACGTTCAGGGCGTGGTGACCAACCGCGCCTTTTTGCTGCGCTTGGCGACCCATCCCGGCTTCAAGAACACGGGGCTTAAGAACGTCGAACTGGATACGCGCTTTATCGAGCGCAACGAGGCGACGCTGTTTGCCCCTCGTACTTACGACCGAGAAGCCTACGCCAGCGCGGCGCTGATTGGTCTGCATCAGCTTTCCCAGGAATGCGAGAGCAACTCGCCCTGGGACCGCCACGACGGTTTCCGACTCAATGCGCCACATACCATTCGCATTGCGCTTTGCGACCCGGCAGATGTCAAAGCCGCTGACAGCGATGAGGCGGTGGTCATTGTTGAAGGTAAGCGCAGCGCCGGCGAGGCGCTTTGGCACCTCGCCATCGGCGACGAAACCCTGACCGCCAGCCTGCAGCCGCTCAGCGGCGATGCCGTCGCGGTCACGCTGGACGGCCACCGTCGCCGGCTGCAGGCACGCCGCGATGGGCACGTGGTGGTGATGGCCGACCCGAGGGGTGAAACGCGCCTGTTCTGGCGGCGCATCGACGCCATCGACCATGGCCACCATGAGGCCGAGTCGACCCTCACCGCACCGATGCACGGCACCGTGGTCGCCCTGCTCGTGGAACCTGGCGCCAGCGTCGAGAAAGGCATGCCGCTGATGGTCATGGAAGCCATGAAGATGGAGCACACCATGACCGCCCCGGCCGATGGCAGCGTGGCGTCGTTCCACTTCCAGGCAGGCGATACCGTCGGCCAGGGCGACGTGCTGCTCGACTTTACCCCCAGCGAATAGGAGCTACCCCATGGCGCTGCCGACGTCCGTGAAACTGTTTGAAATGGCTCCCCGGGACGGCTTGCAGAACGAGCCGGGGGACATCGTGCCCACCGCGACCAAGATGGCGCTGATTGAGCGGCTCGCCAAAGCGGGACTCTCGCACATCGAAGCCGCCAGCTTTGTCTCGCCCAAATGGGTGCCGCAAATGGGCGATGCCACCGAGGTGATGACCGGCATCAACCGTCGGCCGGGGGTGGTCTATTCGGCATTGACACCTAACCTGAAGGGCCTGGAGAACGCGCTTTCGGCGGGCGTTGAGGAAGTCGCCGTGTTCGGGGCGGCGTCTGAGACGTTTTCACAAAAGAATATCAACTGCTCCATTGCCGAGTCCCTGGCGCGCTTTGCGCCGCTGCTCGAACGCGCCAACGATGCTGGCGTGCGCGTGCGAGGCTACGTTTCCTGCGTACTGGGCTGCCCCTACGAAGGCGAAATTGCGCCCCACAAAGTGGCCGAAGTTGCCAAAGCGCTGTATGAGATGGGCTGCTACGAAATATCGCTGGGCGACACCATTGGCGTGGGCACCCCGCTGGCCGCCAAACGCATGCTCGAGGCAACCCGCCAGCAGGTGCCCATCGAATTTCTGGGGGCGCATTTCCACGATACCTACGGCATGGCGCTGGCGAACCTCTATGCCGTACTGGAAGAAGGCGTCAGCGTAATTGATGCATCCACCGCCGGGCTCGGCGGCTGCCCGTATGCCCAGGGCGCCTCGGGCAACGTGGCCACTGAAGACGTGCTTTATCTGCTGGCAGGGTTGGGCATCGATACCGGCGTTGACCTGCAGGCGGTGATTGATACCGGCTACTGGATTACCTTTGAGCTGGGGCGCAAACCCGGCTCAAAAGTCGCCCTGGCCAAAGGCCGCACAAGCGCATAATCAATAACAAACCGTCGCTGCCTATCCGCTCGGACAAGACAATAAGATGTGGAGAGATACCATGGCATCACCTGCACTTACCCTCCCAAGCTACACCAGCAGTACCGCCGATAAGCCCCTGCTGGGCATGACCATTGGCGATAAATTCGACCAGATCGCCGCGCAGTACCCCGATAACGACGCGCTGATCGTGCTCCACCAGAACATTCACTGGCGCTACCGCGAGCTAAAGGAAGAAGTCAATCGCTGTGCCCGTGCCCTACTCGCCATTGGCGCCCAGCCAGGCGACCGGGTAGGCATCTGGGCACCCAACTGCAGCGAGTGGACGGTGACGCAGTTCGCCACCGCTAAAATCGGCGCGATTCTGGTCAACATCAACCCGTCGTACCGCACCCACGAGCTTGAGTATGCGCTCAACCAGTCCGGTGCGCGCTTTTTGGTCACGGCCGACAGTTTCAAGACGTCGGACTATAGCGGCATGCTGTATGAACTGGCCCCCGAGCTCAAGGCCAGCACCGAGGGCAAACTGACGTCAAAAAAACTGCCCGACCTCGAGTGCGTGATCAACCTGAGCGCCGACAAGCACAACGGCATGTGGCGCTGGGCTGACCTGATGGACGAAGCGAATCAGGTCAGCCAGACCGACGTCGACGACCTCCAGGCCACGCTGCAGTTCGATGACCCGATCAACATTCAGTACACCTCGGGCACCACCGGCTTCCCCAAAGGCGCTACGCTTTCCCACCACAACATTCTCAACAACGGCTTCTTTGTCGCCGAAAGCATGGGCTTTACCAGCGAAGACCGCCTGGTGATCCCCGTGCCGCTGTATCACTGTTTCGGCATGGTCATGGGCAACCTGGGATGCATGACCCACGGCGCGGCGATGATCTACCCGGACGAGGGCTTTGACCCCGGCAAGGTGCTCGAGGCGGTGCAGGAGCAGAAAGCCACCGCGCTGTTTGGCGTGCCCACCATGTTTATCGCCGAGCTGGACCATCCCGATTTTCCGAGCACGGATCTGTCGACGCTGCGCACCGGCATCATGGCGGGGTCGATCTGCCCGGCCGAAATCATGAAGCAGGTGATCAGCAAGATGAACATGAAAGGCGTACAGATTGCCTACGGCATGACCGAAACCAGCCCGGTGTCGACCCAGACCGGTGCCGACGACAGCATTGAAAAACGTGTCTCGACCGTCGGCCGTACCCAGCCGCATCAGGAAACCAAAATCGTCGACCCCGGTAAGGGCGGCATTCTGCCCCGCGGTGAAATTGGCGAGCTGTGCACCCGCGGCTACAGCATCATGCTGAAGTACTGGAACAACGAAAAAGCCACCGCCGAGGCCATCGACGAGGCTGGCTGGATGCATACCGGCGACCTGGCCACCATGGACGACGAGGGCTATGTCCAGATCGTTGGCCGGATCAAGGACATGGTGATTCGCGGCGGCGAAAACGTCTATCCCAGGGAGATCGAGGAATTTCTCTACGCCCACCCGGCCATTTCTGACGTCCAGGTCACCGGCGTGCCAGACAAGAAATACGGTGAAGAGCTGATCGCCTGGGTCAAACTCAACGGTACCGACCACGAGATTAGCGGCGAAGACCTGCGCGATTACTGCAAGGGCAAGATCACCCACTTCAAGATTCCCCGCTACTTCAAATTCGTCGATGAATTCCCCATGACCGTCACCGGCAAAATTCAGAAGTTCAAGATGCGCGAAATATCGATTGAGGAGTTGGGGCTGGACAACTAGTTATTCAGTCACGAGAAAGCCGGGCACAGCGAACGTTTTGCGCTGATGGGAAGCCCCTAAACTAAAAAAGGCGCAATTACATTGGTAGAAACCAAGGTCAGTTGCTACTCTCTATAGGGTACTTTTAGGGTACTTTTACTTCTCCTTCTAGGTGAAAAAAATGCCAATCAAACGCTTGGCAAGCAACCTGCTCTGCCTCTCCGCCTGTTGCTCAGCGCCTCTGCTCAGCTGCTTCGCCGACGATAATATGCCGGTGATGGCCTATACCGCCCCTGACAGCAAGTTTATGCAGTTGGATAACGGCGTTATCTTAGAAGGTAGCGACCTCCAAAGCCTTGATAACTATACCAGCGGCTTTCGAGTCACTGCAGGCTTTAGCCCCTGGCGGCTCCCCCAGCTGGATATTGGTGCCGAAATCGCCTACCGGGAAAGCGAAGAGGTCACCATCGACGCCAATGTTTACCCACTGGTTATGGATACCTTGAGCTTGGGCGGCGCGCTTGTTGCCGGTGTTCGCATGGGCGCCTTTAGCGTTTATGCGAAATCTGGTATCACCGAATGGCGCGGCGAAAGCTACCGGGAAGGCGCCGACGAAAGCGGCACCGCGATGTTGCAAGGCTTCGGCGCCACCATAACAATCAACCGCCTGGTCAGCCGCCTAGAGTACGAGCGCATCGACGCCCCGACGCTTAATCATCTCAATATGCTGAGCGCCTCATTGCACCTACCATTTTGAATTTCAACTTTTTCAAAAAGCAATGAGTTAATGATTAAATTAAAAATACCTACAGCTACTCCTCACAGGCCATCTCGTCATTGCATGGACGGTTGGCGTTTTGTCCGTTCTAGTGACGCAAGATATAGTCAATAATTCAACAATTGGAAGGTTATCACTATGTCGATTGAGCTTTGGCTATCGTTTGTGCTGGCGTCGTTTTTGATCATCGCATCTCCCGGCCCCGCCGTTGCCTTGTTGGTAATGACCGGCATCAATCAAGGCCGTAGAGCCGCACTGGCGATGTTGCCTGGCTTTTTCTTAGGTGATCTGGTGGCCATGTCACTCTCGTTTGCAGGCGTCGGCGCTCTGCTGATGGCATCTGCGGAGCTATTCGCCATGGTTAAATGGCTAGGGGTTCTCTATCTACTTTATCTGGGTATTAAGATGTGGCGCGAATCCGGCCAATTGAACGACCTGGAAACCTCAGGAGCCAACGTCAAGCAAGGCACCGCGAAGGCATTTTGGGTGACGCTCCTGAATCCCAAAAGCATTCTGTTTTTCATGGCATTCATGCCGCAGTTTATTAATCAAACTCAACCCCTAGCTCCGCAGTTGGCGATTTTGTTTGCTACGTTTCTTGTGATGGGCGTCATCTCGGATCTCAGCTACACACTGTTGTCGACGACTAGCCGACAGCTAATGACCTCCAAGTTTCGGCGACTGCTACACCGCTGCGGCGCCGGCAGCTTGATTGGCGCCGGGTTATTGATGACCGTTATGCGACGCCCGGCCGGGTAATATCGCTTCAATATTTGCGCTTGTTTTCAACAGCGACAAAACGCGCGCTCAATGCCACTGAAAATATTTCAGTGATGGAAGCTGCCCACTCTACTGCCCCCATAACATGCTAATAGGGACGGCAAAGCAACCTGGTACATTTAGCTTCACACAGTGGCGCCCGGTATAAATCAGCATGCCACCTTGAAACTGCTCGCCTGCTTGATCAGCGAGTCGAGCGAGCCCTGCAGCATCCTTAGCCTGAACGGTAGCAGAGCGCTTGACCTCGACTCCCCAGAGTGCCTGACCGCGTTCAATGACAATATCTACCTCAACCTGATCTTTGTCGCGGTAGTGAGAAAAGCGCAGCTCGGGCTCGACCCAAGAGGCTTGGGCCATAAGTTGCTCAACCACATGAGTTTCCAGAAGGGCACCGAAACGCTCCGCTTCCGTCAACCACTGATCGAAGGATAACCGCCCTAGCGCAGCCGCAAGGCCGGTATCTACCAAGTGTAGCTTAGGGCTCTTGATAAGCCGCTTAGCTTGATTGCGATGCCAAGCGGGTAGCTGACGAATCAAAAAGAGGCGCTCCAGAATACTCAGATATTTGGAAACCGTGCCCCGCTCCAGCCCTAGTTCTTTGCTCAAGATGCTAACGTTGAGCAAGCTGGCCGTTCTGTAAGCCAACAGTTCCATCAACCGCAGCATGCCATCCTCATCTTGAATGGCCGCGATGTCCTTCACGTCGCGCTGAATAATGGCATTGAGATATTGGCGATACCATTGACGAGACCGGCTGGGCGCTCGACGGTTGGGCTCAGGGTAGCCGCCTTGACAGATAATCTCTGGCGTGGCGGGCAGCGACTTGTGATCTGGCACTATCTTGGCGGCCAGCTGTCCCGCTATCAGCTTGGCCAGCAAGGTGGATTCACTAACGCGCTTCTCCTGCTCGGCCAGCGGGTGTAGGTAAATGACTTCCATACGGCCTGCTAAAGAGTCTTGAACCTTAGGAAGCAGTAGTAAATTGGCTGACCCCGTCAGTAGAAAACGCCCCGGCTGGCGGTCGCGGTCAACCACTGACTTGATCGCCAGCAGCAGCTCGGGAGCGCGTTGCACTTCGTCCAGAGTGCTGCGCTCCGGCAGGCCCTCAATGAAACCCAACGGATCCTGCTGTGCGGCCGCCAGCAGCGTTGGGTCATCCAGGTTCAGGTACGCGCGTTCAGAGTCTATCCGTTGTGCGAGCGTTGTTTTACCCACCTGTCTAGGTCCTAGCAGACACACCACCGGCGTATCCGCAAGCGACTCTACCACTCGATCACGGATCAGCCGGGGCAGATAAGAGGTATCCATAGCTTGTCTCTAGTAGCGTCCAATTGCGGGTTATTACAGCGTCCAATTGCGGGTTTCTCTAGCGTCCGATTGTGGGTTATATAAGCGTCTAATTGCGGGTTATTAGACTGACCAATGACCTCAGATAGCGCTTAACCAGGGCATCACCACATCGACCGTCAGGCGTTGTTCAAGTCGTCGATGCTTGTCTTAGTAAGTCAACAATGGAATCCCCCCGTCTATTTTAAAAAGGCGGCAGTTAACCTTCCTTGTTGTTAACATTTTTTGTTTCATTACTTATTCTCTTCAGGCGCCGTCCAGACCGGTACGTCCTCACGTTGGGGCTCGGGCCAATCCTGCAGCATGGCGCTGTTCAGCGCTTCTTCCAGTTTCATAAACAGTTCACCGTAGCGAGGGCTGAAGGTGATGCCTTCCTCGATCTCCTTCCAGGCTTCAAAAAGCTCGTCCTCGTGGGCATCCTCGTTCTGCACAAACGCCCAGGTCATCTGCTTGGCGCGCATGGGGTGGACTCCCATGGCCGTCAGCGCATGGCCGCCCAGTTCCAGTGCCGAGTGGTAGGTTTCACTGATGACGTCATCGGCCCCGGCTTCGCGCAGCTGATAACCATGGCCGCGGTCAAACGCCCGAGCCAGCACCCATACATGGGGGTAGTAATGCTTGACGTGCTTGACCAGCTCAACGGCGCGTTTGCGGTCATCAATGGCCACGACCAGCAAGCGCGCCTGTTCGATACCAGCGGTTTCCAGCAGGTCTGAACGGGTGGCATCGCCGAAATAGCTTTTGATATGGATCCGCCGCAGGTTCTCGATTTGCTCGAGCTCATGGTCGAGCGCGACGATAGGTATGTTGTTGGCACGCAGCAGACGGCAAATAATCTGACCGAAACGCCCCACGCCCGCGACGATCACCGGCGCATGTTCGTCGATGGTATCCGCCTCGCGTCCGTCATTTTTAACCCGGCGATAGCGCGGCAGCACCAGGCGGTCGTAGGCGATGAACAGCAGCGGCGTCAGGAACATCGACAGCGCGATGACCAGCGACAGCACCTGGGAAATCTCGACGGGAATCACGCTGTTCTGCACGCTGTAGGTCAACAGCACAAACCCGAATTCGCCTGCCTGGGCAAGGCTCAGGGTAAATAGCCAGCCGTTGCTGCCATGCACCCGAAACAGCAACGCCAAGACGAGCAAAATGGTCGCCTTGACAGCGATCACCACGACGCCAAGTGCCAGCACCGTGCCCCACTGCGAGGCCAGTACCTGAAAGTCGATCCCCGCGCCGACGGTGATAAAGAACAGACCCAGTAGAAGCCCCTTGAACGGCTCGATATTGGCTTCGATTTCATGCTTGAACTCGCTGTTGGCCAGTACGATACCGGCCAGAAACGCGCCCAGCGCCGGGGAAAGATTCACCAGGCTCATGAGGGCAGCGATACCGATGACCAGCATCAGCGCCGTGGCCGTGAACACCTCACGCAATCCCGAGCCCACCACATAGCGAAACAGTTTCGGGCCGAGGTAGTAACCGCCGGCAATCACGCTGCCGATCGCCGCGACCACCACCAGGGCATGCGCCCAGCCGGGCAAATGCGCCACCAGGCTGATGCTCGCGTGACTGGCTTGATCGCCACCGGCGCCCATCAACTCGGGTAGCGCCAGCAGGGGAATCAACGCCAGCATGGGAATCACCGCGATATCCTGGAACAGCAACACGGAGAAGGCGCTCCGGCCTCCCTCGGTTTTTTCCAGGCCTTTTTCACTCAGGGTTTGCAGCACAATTGCCGTCGAGGACAGCGCGAACAGCAGGCCGATGGCCAGCGACGTTTGCCAGGCAAGCCCCAGCCACCAGGCAATGGCGGTTCCCGCGGCGGTGGTCAGCGTCACCTGCAGCCCGCCCAGACCGACCAGTCGCACGCGCATTGCCCACAGGCCTTTGGGGTCGAGCTCCATGCCGACCAGAAACAGCATCATCACCACGCCAAATTCGGCAAAGTGCTGGATCGTGGTGGTTTCCTGGCCCACCAGCCCCAGTAGCGGGCCAATGACCACGCCGGCCATCAGGTAGCCGAGCACCGAGCCAAGCCCATAGCGTTTCGCCAAGGGGACGGCAATCACCGCCGCCACAAGATAAATAAACGCCTGGATAAAGTACGCGGTCATCGAAGATCCTTTTATTTGTTCAATCTATTGGTTCAATCGGCTTGACTTCACGGCTCAATCATATAGCGTACTAGTACGCTAGTACATTGCTTATTACCCGGCAGCCAACGGTGCCTCCACGACATGCGCTCAAACGAAGATTACCAGGCGGAGCTGGTTCGCCATTTGCTTGCCATTGACTCTCCAGACGCAATGGACAAGGCGCTGGCCAGCCTGCTGACGCCTGCAGAGTACCAGGAAATCAGTAAGCGCCTGCAGATTTTCAAGCTGCTGCGTGAGGGCGTGCCCCACCGCAAGATTGCCGACACCCTGGGCGTGGGTATCGCCACCGTGTCGCGTGGCTCTCGTGCCCTAACAACGTTACCTTCTTCATGGACCGATCAGCTATGACCACTGTCGAAACGCACGCCACAAAAGGCCCGCAGCCTTTTACGCTGCCGCGCAAGCCTCACTACGTGACCCTGGCGGCGGACTGCGATTTTTTTGCCCTGTTTCAAAAAATCGAGCGGCAATTCGATACCTGCTACATGTTGGAGTCGCTTGGCGAGGACAGTCACATGGCGCGTCACTCGATCATCGGCTTCGACCCCGAGTACACGCTCTACGCCAACGGCAAGACGCTGACCATCGAAGAGCGCGACGGCCATGCCAACCACTACCCGAGTGACAATCCCTACGAGCTGCTGCGCAGCCTGATCCCGCAAAATATTATTTCCCGCAAGTATGCCGGTGGGCTGAGCGGCTATCTTGGCTACGATGCCATGCAGTACTTCGAGCCCTCGCTTTCGCTGAAGGCCAGCGACGACTTCGACACCTTCCGCTTCGGGCTGTACAAGGATGGCCTGATCCTCGACAAGATGACCGGGGAAGTCACCTACTTCTATTACGACAACAGCCGCTACGAATTTCTGCAGACGCTGATCAATGCAGACGATACGCCCCCTGGCCCGCTACATATCACAGCGCTCGGCGACACCATGAGCCAGGATGAGCACGCCGAGGCGGTGGCCAAGGTCAAGCAGGACATCATCGACGGCAAGGTGTTTCAGTGCGAAGTGGGCTTCAAGAAGCGCTTCCAGATCCAGGGCGACACCCTCGCGCTGTACGACCAACTGCGCACCATCAACCCCTCGCCGCAGATGTACTACGTTAAATTTGGCGAGCAGAAACTGATCGGCGCCAGCCCCGAGTTGCTGTTCCGACTGCGCCAGGGGGAAATGGAGACGTTCCCGCTGGCGGGCACCACCACCCGGGGCCAAACGCCTCAGGAAGACACCCAGCTTGCCCGCGCGCTGCTCAACGACCCCAAGGAGATTGCCGAGCACAACATGATCGTCGACCTGCACCGCAACGATATTGGCCGCGTCGCGCAGTTTGGCACGGTCAAGGTGCGCAGCCTGATGGATATCAAGCGGTTTAGCCACGTGCAGCATATTTCCAGCGAGATCGTCGGCATTATCGCCGAAGGCGAAGATATGTTCACCGCGCTGGCCAGCAACTTCCCGGCAGGTACGCTGACCGGCGCCCCCAAAATCGAAGCGATGAAAATCATCGACGACCTGGAAATCGACGGGCGCGGCCCCTACGGCGGCGCAGTGGGGCAGTTCTCGTTCAACGGCGACTGCACCTTTGCGATTCCTATCCGTACCGTGTTCGTCAACGGCGAGAGCGCCTACGTGCAGACCTGCGGTGGCAATGTATTTGATAGCAACGCCGCCGATGAATACGAAGAGATTCGCCGCAAGTTTGCGGGCACCCGCAAAGCCCTTGCCCCTTTCATGAGTTCGGATAAGGACACGGAGAGCCACGCATGAAAGTACTTATCATCGATAATTACGATTCTTTCACCTATAACCTTTACCAGTTTATCGGTGAGCTTTTAACCACGGAGAAGAATCGCGGCGGGCTGACCCATTTTGAAATTATCGTTAAGCGCAACAATCAGATCGATTTCAACGCCATCGAAACCATGGCCCCGGATCGCGTTATTATTTCTCCTGGCCCCGGCTCGCCAGACGACCCGCGCTACTTTGGCGTGTGTGCTGAGGTGATTGAGAAGCTGGGCAAGACCACACCGCTGCTGGGCGTTTGCCTGGGCATGCAAGGCATTGTGCACGTGTTTGGCGGCAAGGTCGTCAAAGCGCCACTGCCGATGCACGGCAAAATCAGCCCGATCCACCACAGCAACCGCTCGTTGTTTAACGGCGTGCCCGATCAGCTAGAGGTGATGCGCTATCACTCGCTGATTGCCGATGCGACCACCCTGCCTGAGTGCCTGGAAGTGACCGCCACCGTGGGTGCCTTGGAAGCTGGTAATTTTGAGCAGCGCAACCGCTGGCAGGCAATAGGTGAATTCGAGCTTATGGGTATTAAGCACCGTGACTACCCGATACACGGCATTCAATTCCACCCGGAATCGTTTGCTACCGAAGGCGGCAAGGAGTTGATCGCTAACTTTCTATTCGCGCCCAACGACCAAGCCAGGGCGTAGGCCCCCAAAGTGGGGTGGCTAAACGATATCCACTACAACGATTAGCCATCCTGCACAGGCCAGGTTCAGGGCCACCGTTAGCCAAAAAATGAGCTGAAACGCAGTTTTGCGGGTTTTATGCCGCAGCCGCTGTTGGGCTACAAGCGCGCCCGGCCAGCCCCCCAACACACCAAGCAGATGTAACGACTTCTCGCTGACCCGACGGCGGTTTTTAATCGCCGCCTTTTTATCGATAGCGTAAGTGATATAAGCGATAACGCTAATCGCAGCGTAAAAGGCGACGATTGGAATCACAGTGGAGACTCTTGAAGGGTTAGGAGCTACTTGCGTCGCTGAGAAGGTTTGCCGCCCACCGCTGGCTTACCGCGGCCTTTTCCAACGGGCTTACCTTTAGCACCAGGCTTGCTTTTAACATCGGGCTTACTTTTAACACCAGGCTTACCGGGGGCTTTACCGCCCTTGGGATGCGGCTTACCTGGCGCACTGCCATTCGGGCCGGTACCTGTTTTTCCGCTGACTTTTCCGCTGGCGGCCTTTTTACCTTTGGGAAGCGGTTTAGCCCCGGCGGCCTTGGCACCAGCCGCCTTCGCGCCTGCTTTGGCCGGTCGCCCTTTCGCGGAAGGCTTTCCTGCGCCTGAGCTGTAGTTGGGCCTTTCAGGCTTAGCTTTACTTTTCTTCTCTGGTGCAGCCTCTGAGCGTTCCGTTAGCGCGATAATGGTCTCGATCTCTTTGGCAGTGAGATCGCGCCAGTCGCCCAGGGCCAAACCTTTGAGCGGCACATTCATAATGCGCGTGCGAATAAGCTGGGTAACCTCGTAGCCGAAGTATTCGCACATACGGCGAATTTGCCGATTGAGCCCCTGCACCAGCGTGATGGTGAACACAAAGGTGGACTCTTTTTGCACCTTGCAGCGCTTGGTCACCTTGCCAAGAATCGGTACACCGCTCTGCATGCCCTCGATAAACTCGTCGGTGATCGGCTTGTTTACCGTCACCTGATACTCTTTTTCGTGGTTGTTATTGGCACGCAGAATCTTGTTAACCAAATCGCCGTTATTGGTTAAAAAAATCAGCCCCTGGGAGTCTTTATCGAGCCGCCCAATGGGAAAAATACGCACGCCATGCTTCACGAACTCAACGATATTATCCTTTTCGCTGGATTCGGTGGTACTGACAATGCCCACCGGCTTGTTCAGCGCAATAAGAACCAGATCCTCCTCTTCCTGAGGCTCGATCTCCTGACCGTTAACTTTAACCAAGTCCCCCGCCACCACTTGATCACCGGTGGTCGCGCGGCGACCGTTAATCCACACGTTGCCCTGCTCCACAAAACGGTCAGCTTCGCGGCGAGAACACATCCCGCTCTCGCTAATGTATTTATTGATACGGGTAGATTTTCGTAACGACATAAAACGCCATGTGGCTAAAAGGGTTAAATAAACAGTTAAAAAGACGAGCCGGGCTGCTTTAGAAAGTCCAGCTCCTCTTCGGTAGAGGCCCGCCCCAACAGGGCATTGCGGTGCGGGTAACGCCCGAAGCGATCAATAATCGCCTTGTGGCGTACTTCAAAGCCGTGGTTATTCTCTAACCCTGGTTGGTCAAATAGCTCCACCGCCACCTCATGAATGACTGTGGATTCGCTATGCATATAGGGCATATACAGAAACGCACGCTGTGTGCTGTTTAGTTCAACATCGGCGCTAGCAGCCACCGCCTCCTGGGCTAGCACTAACGCTAAAGCATCCGTGGCAAAAGCGCGGGCATCATCGCGGTAGATATTGCGCGAGAACTGATCCAACACAATAATCTCCGCAAGCCGCCCTTGAGCCGTTTGACGCCATGCATAGCATTCGCACCGCGCGGCTTGGGCATGCAGTGCGCTAAACCGCTGCGAGATAGTACGATCCAACTCAGCGTCTTTTTTAAACCACTGAGCAGGCGTCAAGGCCTCAAACCAAAAACCGAGTACCGCTTGAGCATCTGAGGACATTGACGCCTCCTTGCCGTTAAATAGGGATACTAGCCTGTGTTACGTAGGCCAGCAGCAATCCCCGCCATAGTGACCATCAACGCCCGGGAAAGATCGGCACTGATCGCCCCATCGGCGTCACGGTTACGCTGCAGCAACTCCGCTTGCAAACCGTGAAGCGGGTCAATGTACGGATTACGTACATCAATCGCTTGGCGAATAAGCGGCGTGTTCTCCAGCAGCTTCTCTTGCTGAAGGATATCCAGCACGGCTTCTTCCAAGGACGCGAAGCGCTGGCGTAACTTTTTACCCAGCGCCTTCAGCGATGGCTCATCGACCAAGCGGTGCTCATAGTAGGCCGAAATCGCAACATCGGCTTTGGCCAGCAGCATCTCCAGCATGTCCAGATACGTGCCGAAAAATGGCCACTCATTGCGCATTTCCTGCAGCACATCGCGACCACCAGGCTGCTCTAAACGCCGTGAGAAGGCTTCGCCGCTGCCCAGCCACGCAGGCAGCATCAAGCGAATTTGCGTCCAAGCGAAAATCCAGGGAATGGCACGCAGGGTTTCGACCCCGCCATCCTGGCGCCGCTTGGTGGGGCGTGAGCCCAACGGCAACCGGCCCAGCGCGCCCTCCGGCGTTACCGCCCGGAAATAGGGCACAAAATCAGGGTCTTCACGCACCACACCCACATAGGCGCCATGCGCCACTTTGGCGAGCTGATCCATCTCTTCGCGCCAATGCGGTTCTGGTGCGCGTGGTGGCAATAACGTGGCTTCCAGCACCGCACAGGCATAAATCTCCATGGAGCGCAGGGCAATATCGGGCTGGCCAAACTTGAAGCGAATCATCTCGCCCTGCTCAGTCACTCGCAGGCTGCCGTTTACTGAACCGGGTGGCTGGGAAAGTATCGCCGCGTGAGCCGGGCCGCCGCCACGACCCACGGTGCCACCGCGGCCGTGGAACAGGGTTAAATCAACGCCGTGACGGTGACACACATTCACTAGCGACTCTTGGGCACGGTACTGCGCCCAGGCGGCGGCCAATTGACCGGCGTCTTTGGCTGAATCGGAATAGCCGATCATGACCTCCTGGCGGTCATCAATCAGCGCGCGGTAGCCCGGTATAGCGAGCAGCTGATCTATCACATCCCCGGCATGATCAAGGTCGTTGAGGGTTTCAAACAGCGGCGCGATGGGCAACGTGACTTGACCGCCGACTTCCTTCATCAGTAGCGCCACGGTAAGCACATCCGAAGGCTCAGCGGCCATGGAGATAATATAAGTGCCCAGCGCTTCGTTTTGCTCCTTGGCGATCACTCTGAAAGTATCCAGCACCTCTCGGGACTCGGCAGAGCATTCCCAGCGGCGCGGTATCAGCGGGCGGCGAGAGGCCAGCTCGGCGAGCAGAAATTCCTGGCGCTGGGCTTCGTCCCACTCGCCGTAGTGGCCAAGACCCAATGTACTGGTCAGCTCTTCAATGACCTGGGCATGACGGCTAGCTTCCTGGCGCAGGTCAAGCTTGGTCAGCGTCACGCCAAACACCGCTACGCGGCGCAAGGTATCCAGCAGCGCGCCGTTGGCGATGGTATCCAGGCCTACATCGCACAGCGAACGGTAGCAGGCGAGTAATGGCGCATACAGCTGATCACGAGTCTCGATAATCGGCCCGCCATTATAAACATGCCCTTCCAACTCGGCTTTAGCCCACTCTCGAGTCGACTCCATCTTCGCCAGCAGACGTTTTATCACTTCGCGATACGGCTCGGAGACGTCGCCCGCCTCGGCTTTGAGCGCGCTGTTGGCCTTCCACATGGAGAGCTCGGTTTTTAGCTGCTCAAGGTCGCGTAGATAAAGGTCGGCGGCCATCCAACGGCCGAGCAGTAACACTTCACGGGTCACTCGGGCAGTGACGTTGGGGTTACCGTCGCGGTCGCCGCCCATCCAGGAGGCGTAGCGTATCGGCGCGGCGTCCAGGGGCAGGCGTTCGCCGGCGGTGTCCAGCAGCAGGTTGTCCAAATCTCTATGGAAATCAGGCACCGCCTGCCACAGCGAATTTTCAATTACCGCAAAGCCCCACTTGGCTTCATCGACCGGGGTGGGCCGCTCGTGGCGGATCTCGTCGGTGTGCCACGCCTGACTAATCAGCTCTTCCAGGCGCCCCTGGGCACGGGTGCCGCGTTCTGGGTAATCTTCGGAGCTCTCAATGGCGGTTAAGCATTCATCGATAGCGTCATATTTTTGGATCAAGGTGCGGCGGATAACTTCGGTGGGGTGCGCGGTTAGCACTAGCTCAACGCGCATATTGGCCAGGGTCTCGACCAGTTTGCGCGGTGAGTTGCCTGCCTGCTCGGCACGCGCAAGCAGTTCGCCCAGCACCGGCTGGGAGCCGGGTTTGTAATCTTCGACGCGACGAAAGCGCGCCCGGTAGTGCTGTTCGGCAATATTGGCGAGGTTTAAAAATTGGTTAAACGCTCGGGTAACCGGTAGCAGGTCCTGCTCGGGCAGGTCACGCAGGTACTCAATCAGCTCGCGCTGCTGCAGCGAGTCGCCCTGGCGGCCACGCTTGGCATGGGCACGAATAGTTTCAATTTTATCGACAAATGCTTGGCCCAAATCGTCGGCAATGGTTCGCCCTAGGCTGTCGCCCAGAATACGCACGTTATCGCGCAGAGATTCGTGTAGATCGTGACTCATTGGCATGGCCTCCTTGCAGGGGTCGCATCATTATTAGATCAGGAATAGGTAGATTGTTTTTCTTCTGCTTTGGCTGCCTGCCAGTGGGCTTCCATCTCGTCGAGGGAAGCCTCTATTAATGGCCGCTGGGCAGCGCTAAGCTCGCGCTCGACAAAACGAAAACGGCGCTCGAACTTGGCATTGGTAGCGCGCAGGCACTGTTCAGGGTCGGCATTCAGCGTGCGGGCAAGATTGGTCACCGCAAACAGTAAATCGCCGACTTCTTCCTGAGCGTGCTGTTGATCACCGGCGGCGAGCGCCTCTTCTACTTCCGCCAGCTCTTCACGAATTTTAGCTACTACGCCGCGCGCATCGGGCCAATCAAAGCCTACCCGAGCCGCGCGCTTAGAAAGCTTGGCAGCGCGGCTAAGGGCGGGCAGCGTACGCGGTACATCGTCGAGCACAGAGGGCTGCTCAACGGCTCTCTCGGCACGCTCCTCGGCTTTCAGTGACTCCCAGCGGCTGTTGACCTGCTGAGTTTGTACTTCCTCTGCGCTGACGCCCGGCGGGCGGCGGGAAGCCAGGGTGCCATCCGGAAATACGTGCGGGTGGCGGCGTAGCATTTTAGCGGTCAGCGTATCGACGATATCGGCAAAGTCGAAGCGCTGCTCTTCGGCGCCAAACTGGGCGTAGTAGACCACTTGAAAAAGCAGGTCACCCAGCTCGCCCGGCAACTCGTCAAAGGCGCGTCGCTCAATGGCATCGGCAACCTCGTAGGCCTCTTCCAAGGTGTGGGGCACAATACTGTCCCAATCTTGCTTGATATCCCACGGGCAGCCTTGTTCATGATCACGCAGTACCTGCATTAACGTCAGCAGGTCATTGATACCATGGCGCATCACGCCCCTCCTCCACGGCTATTCTTGTCAGGGTCAGTATCGCGCAGGCGGCGTACCTCAGTCACATTGGGCAACTGCTGAATACGCGAGAACAGCCGACCAAGCGCCTCCAGACCATCGACTTCCAGGGTAATGCGTAGCCGTGCAATCCCTTCGTCGGTATCGGTTAGCGTGTTCACCGCAAGCACATTGACTTTTTCATTACCGAGCAGCCCGGTGACATCGCGCAGCAGACCAGAGCGATCCCAGGCCTGAATCTCAATGGTTACCGGATAGCGGGTCTGGGCACGCTCACCCCACTCCACTTCGATAATGCGCTGGGGTTCGTCCATCCGCAATTGCAGAATATTGCTGCAGTCCTGGCGATGCACCGTGACCCCGCGGCCCTGGGTAATAAAGCCGATAATTGGCTCGCCTGGGACCGGGCGGCAACAGTTGGCCATGCTGGTTTTCAGGTTGCCGACACCCAGCACCGTGATATCGCTTTTGGTGGCTTTGCTGGATTGGCGTTTCGGCTTGGCGAGCAGGCGGTCGAGCTGCTCTTGATCGTCGGTTTCACCAAATAGCTGCTGAGCCTGGTGCAGCACTTGGCCAATGCGTAGGTCACCGGCACCGATGGCGGCGTACATATCATCGGCGTTTTGATAGTTAACGGCATTGGCCAGCTTGGCTAGATCGAGCCCTTCAACGTCCAGGCGACGCATCTCACGATCAAACAGCGCACGCCCTTCTTCCAGGTTCTGATCCCGCGCCTGGTGTTTAAACCACGCCTGAATTTTGGCCCGCGCTCGCGAAGTACGCACATAGCCCAGGCTGGGGTTTAGCCAGTCGCGGCTTGGGCCGCCTTTAGTGGCGGTAAGAATTTCTATCTGCTGGCCGGTTTTAAGCTTGTAGGTGAGCGGTACAATGCGACCGTTGATTTTGGCGCCCCGGCAGCGGTGACCAATTTCTGTATGCACCCGGTAGGCGAAATCAATGGGCGTGGCAATCCGCGGCAGGTCGATCACGTGGCCGTCAGGAGTAAACACGTAGATGCGATCCGGGGCTACATCGCTGGAAAGCCCTTCGCGCAAATCGCCATAGCCACCCACTTCGTCCTGCCACTCCAACACTTGGCGCAGCCAGGCAATCTTCTCTTCGTAGCTACGACTTTTGGCGTTGGTATCGTGGCCTTTGTAACGCCAGTGGGCGCAGACCCCCAGCTCCGCTTCGTCATGCATGGCGAAGGTGCGGATCTGAATTTCAAGCACCTTGTTTTCTGGACCCATGACGGCGGTGTGCAACGACTGGTAGCCGTTCTTTTTGGGGTTAGCGATGTAGTCATCAAACTCATTGGGCACATGGTGCCAACGCGAGTGAATAATCCCCAGCACGGTGTAGCAGTCGGTAACGTCAGGGACCAGGATGCGCACCGCTCGCACGTCATGCACCTGAGAAAAATCGATCCCTTTACGCTTCATTTTGCGCCAGATCGAGTAAATATGTTTGGCGCGGCCATCCACGTCGTAGCGGTGGATGTGCTGGGCTTCCATCAAGCCTTTGATGGTTTCCACCACATCGTTAATATAGCGATCGCGATCAAGCCGCTTTTCCGCCAGCAGCTTGGCAATGGCTTTGTATTCTTCTTCATGTAAGTAACGAAACGAGAGGTCTTCCAGCTCCCACTTGAGCTGGCCAATCCCCAGGCGGTGGGCCAGTGGCGCGTAAATATCAGCGACTTCTCTGGCCACCTGTAAGGATTTCTCACGCGGTGCGTCTTTAACCTGGCGCAGCGCACAGGTCCGTTCGGCAATTTTGATCAACGCCACGCGCACATCGCCGACCATATTGACCAGCATTTTTCGCAGGTTTTCCTGCTGGTTATGTTGGCCCATGCCATGATCCGGTGCCAACGGGTAGCTGATGGCGGCCATTTGCAACACGCCATCAATCAGGTTAGCCACTTCCTCGCCAAAGCGCTTTGTCACAGACTCAAGGCTCAATAGCCCTTCCCGCACCGCGCGGTAGAGAACGGCGGCCTCAAGCGTGGCTTGGTCGAGCTTTAGTTCGCCAAGAATATCGGCCATTTCCAGCCCCATACGAAAGCTAGAACCGGGCGATAGCCATACGCGATGGGTGCGCGGGGCCTCAAGCTCTAGCGTCTCGGCAAGCTCACAGGCGCTGCCTAAACGCTCAGGATCCCATAGGCGCACATCGTCTTGCAGGCGCGTTAACCATTGTTGTATATCCACCTTTCCACTAGCGGTGAGCGGCTGGTCTTCACGCACTTTTACCATGACGTTAACTCATCCATTCAGGGCGACGGTCTGTGTTCGGCCGTCACCGTGGTTTGATGCACAGGGCTAATGAAGCACCTGGACTTAAAACGTCCGTTAGGGAAAGCTCCATCGCGGGAATATCCGTTTTAACCAGCATCAAATTCAAACAACATTAGCGTTTCTAAATGCGCAGTGTGAAGGAACATATCCGCCACGACTACCTGCTTAACGCGGTAACCCGCATGCACAAGATGTGCCGCATCGCGGGCGAGCGTCGCCGGGTCACAAGAAATATAGACCACCTTGGGCACTGGGTGGCGCGCCAACGCCTGACAAATTGCTTCAGCGCCAGTGCGCGGCGGGTCGAGTACGACGGCATCACTAGCGCGATGGTCGGTTAATAACGCATTAACGCTAACCGGGTCGGATAAATCGGCCTGTTGACCACTCACCATGAGGTGATTGCGCTGCGCGTTAGTGGCGATACGCCCAACCATGGTGGGGTTGCCCTCTACCGCGTGCACATCGGCCCCGGCAGCCGCCATCGGCAGGCTGAAATTACCAATGCCAGCAAACAGATCGAGTAGCTTTTGCCCCGGCTTCACCGCCAGCCATTGGATCACTTGGGCGACCATTTGCTGGTTAACCAGCGCGTTAACCTGTAAAAAATCGCCCGGCGAGAAAATTAAGCTCAGCGGCGGATAGCCGTCGAGTGACAATGTCTCTTCAAGCACTGGTGCTGCACCATGCCAGTGCAGCGCAGGCGTTTCACGCCCCAACCAAGTACCTAACGCCACCTGCTGCTGCTCAGCAAAGGCTTGCCAGCGCACGGCATCTTGCGCATGTGCTTTTAGCTGGCGTACCAGCACCACCTGGGTGGTCGCCGTCGCCAGCAGCTCAATATGGCCGACCTGACGCGGCGCGTCTAACGTTTCCAACAACGCGCGCAGCGGCGTTAGCAGCTGCTGCAATGCGTCAACCAGTACCGGACAGCGTTCAACATCCACCAGCCGGTGACTGTGAGCAGCGCGAAAGCCAAGCCGAGTATTGCCCTGGCTATCAACTTTGACCCCCAGACGCGCACGGCGCCGGTAACCCTGGTCGCTGCTATGAATCGAACCAATATCAGTCAGCGTTATTCCCTGGCGGGAAAACAGCTCGCGCACCACCTCGCGCTTATGGGCAAGCTGAGCGGCAACGTTTAAGTGTTGCAAATCACAGCCGCCACAGTGGCCAAAATGCGGGCAAGGTGGCGTGACACGCTGCTCGGATGTGGTCAATAGCGATTTAATATGTGCTTCGTCAAAGCGTTTACGGGTGAGATGGACCGCCACTTCTACTTGTTCACCGGGCAACGCCTGATCCACAAATACGGCTTTACCATTGGCCGCGTGCGCCACACCGCGGCCATCGTGGGCCAAGCGCTCAATCTGCAGCGGTGAGATGTCATCACTGTTAGTAGGCTGCGCCTTGCCGCCCGGCGAGCGGGCGAGCCCTGAGTGACCCGACGCAGGCCGCGCTGGCCGCCGTTTTCCCAACATGGCCATAGATTAAACTCCTGGGGCAAAGAGGCCGGTGGAGAGATAGCGATCACCACGGTCACAGACAATAAATACAATTACCGCATTTTCGGTTTGTTCGGCTATCCGCAACGCGCCTACCAAGCTGCCACCCGAGGACACGCCCGCCAGAATGCCCTCTTCACGCGCCAGCCGGCGCATGTGCTCTTCGGCCTCTTGCTGGCCAATATCAAGAGTGATATCGACACGAGGAGGCTCAAAAATGGCGGGCAGGTACTCTTTTGGCCAGCGGCGGATGCCGGGAATGCTCGCCTCATCGGCGGGCTGCAAACCGACAATCTGAATCGCCGGGTTTTGCTCTTTTAAATAACGCGACACACCCATGATAGTACCGGTAGTGCCCATGGAGCTAATAAAGTGGGTTACCTCGCCGCCGGTTTGCTGCCACACTTCAGGGCCGGTGGTGCGATAATGCGCTAGCGGGTTGTCCGGATTGGCAAACTGATTAAGCGGCTTACCCTCACCTCTGGCAATCATGCCATCGGCAATATCCCGAGCCTGCTCCATACCGCCGGTTTTGCTCACTGAGATCAATTTAGCGCCGTAGGCCGCCATCGCCTGCTTACGCTCTTCTGAGGCGTTTTCCGGCATCACCAATACCATCGTGTAGCCTTTGATCGCTGCGGCCATGGCCAGCGCAATGCCAGTATTGCCGGACGTCGCTTCAATCAGCGTATCGCCTGGGGTAATGTCACCGCGGGCTTCTGCTTCGCTGAGCATGGAAAGCGCCGGGCGATCTTTGACCGATCCAGCGGGGTTATTACCTTCGAGCTTGGCCAGCAAGGTATTGTTGCGCCCTGCGCTGATACGCTTGAGGCGCACTAGCGGCGTATTGCCAACCATATCTTCTAAGGTGGGATATTTCATCGCACGCTCCTTATCGTAACCGTTATGCTGCATTATATCGGTGTCGCCTTTAGCTTGACAGGTAACCTCATTGAATTAGCGAGCTTCTTTCATGTCTTTGAACTCCCGCCTTCTGTTCGCCTTACTCGGTTTACCGCTACTGGTATATGCACTGATGGGTATTCTTCTGGTGGTACTAAGCGATGCGCAAGCACGCGCGGAGTACACAGATCGCTTAGAGAGTGCCGGGCAGCTGCTGGCCCCAAGCCTTGCTGACGCGGTCGCAATGCGAGATTCACAGCGGCTGGAACAGCTGGCGAGCCAGCTTCTCAACCTAAACGACCTACGCACGGTGGCGCTATATGGCGCGCAAGGCAATCGGCTGCTAACGATGGGGTTGTCTAGCGCACCCGCTGACAACCAACTCACTATCGATGAGGAGCCGGGGTGGCTTAACTTAGCGCTAACGCCGCCTGAGGGTAGCGAATCCACTCCGCTCGGCTGGCTAGCAGCGGAAATGGATACCCGCGCGCTCACCCTTAAGCGTTACAAGCTAATTGCGAGCCTAAGCTTGGGTGGCATGCTACTAGGGATGCTCATGTTTTTGGTCGCCTTTGCGATCAGCCGCTATGTTACCCGGCCCATTGAAGAGGCCAACCAAGCCCTTTATCGCTTGTCTCGCGGCGATTATCGACTGCATCTGGAGCCTTCCCAGGCAACCGAGCTCTACCAGCTCTCTTGTCATGTCAACGTCTTGGCTGAACACTTTCAACAGGCCAAGCGAGATATGCAAACGCAAATTGAGCAGGCCACCAGCGAATTACAAGAGTCGATGGACACTATCGAAGAGCAGAATATCAAGCTCGATTTAGCCCATCGCAGTGCACTGCGCGCAAACGCAGTGAAATCTGAATTTCTGGCCAACATGAGCCATGAAATCCGCACCCCACTCAACGGCATTATCGGCTTTTGCCGTCTGCTCGGTCGCTCGGCTCTGGATACGCGTCAGCAAGAATGGCTGCAGCACGTCCGACGCGCCTCCGATAACCTGCTTATGCTGGTTAACGATGTCCTCGACTTTTCTAAGCTTGAGGCTAACCGTCTAACCCTGGAAGAAGCGGATATCGATATCGTCGCCCTGGTCGATGAAGTGCTAGGCCTACACGCACCAGAAGCCCAGCGCAAGCAGCTACACTTGGTGGCCATGGTGTATGACGATGTGCCTACACCGCTGTGCGGCGACCCGTTACGCATCCATCAGGTATTGAATAATTTAATTAGCAATGCGCTCAAATTCACGCATAAAGGCGAAGTGATTGTGCGCGTGATGCTGGATAACTTGGAGGGCCAGCATGTAGTGCTTAACCTTAGCGTTAGTGACACTGGGATTGGCCTAAGCGACACCCAACAGCAGGCGCTATTTAGCGCTTTTTGCCAAGCCGAGCCTAGCCACTCGCGGCAATTTGGCGGCAGCGGCTTGGGGCTGACCATCTGCCGCCAATTAATTGAGCGTATGGGGGGCGAGATCAGCGTTGAGAGCGAGCTTGGTATTGGCTCCACTTTCTCATTTACGCTGCCGTTGCTGGCCCATAAAGCCATCGAACGGCCAGCAGAAATCAATCTGTCCAACGCGGTTGTTCGCTTATATGAAAACCATGCGCCCACTCGCTACTTATTAGAGCATTTTCTGCACCGCTGGGAAGCGCAGCCACTGGCGTTTGACTCCCCTGAACCAGCCCAGTTGCTGATACTGGGATTGGAGCACGACGATTTTAACGCCGAGCGTTACAGCCACTGGCAAACGGTGATTGATCAAACCGCTTGCCCAGTTTTAATTTTAGCCAATGGCAACAATTTTGATCTGCCTGCGTTGCGCTTACCGCATGGCGGCGAGACTCTCTATAAACCCTTTTCCCGGGCGCAGTTAGTGGCATCGTTGAAGCAGCTGCTGCAACCCTCGCTTGATCTGGATAAACCTGTCGGCTCGTTGCCCGCCCTTCCGGTAGTGCCTCAGACGCTCAAGCTGCTGATTGTTGACGACAATCGGCCCAATCGTGAACTGCTCAAAAGCATGCTTGAAAATCCTAACCTGGCTATCACCACGGTGGAAAGCGGCCAACAGGCGCTGGAGTTTGCGCGTAGCCACAACGTTGACATGGTGTTAATGGATATTCGTATGCCGGGAATGGATGGGATACAAACGACTCAAGCGCTGCGCCGGCTCAGTAGCACCTGGGCACGCTGTCCCATTATTGCCGTTACCGCTCACGTACTCAGCAATGAACGCCAACAGTGGCTGGCGGCAGGCCTGGACGACGTGCTGATCAAACCTATTGATGAAGCACAGCTAGATCAATTGCTAAACCGCTTTTTGGGGCTCACTCAGCGACAAAGCGTCAGTACTACACCGCTTTTATCACAAACCCTATTACAAAATGCCCCCAAGCCAAATAGCCATAAAGCCCCCGCCACACTTCCTGTGGTCGACCTTGAGATGGGAGCACGCCTGGCAGGTGGAAAAGAGTACTTGGCCCGCGAGCAACTAAAACGTCTGACTGACAGCCTTGCCGAGAGTGAGCAACATATGCGCGCCGCTTTTGCGCAGCAGAATTTACCTACACTACTCGATTGGGTGCACGGTCTTAACGGCGCTAGCCGTTACTGCGGTGCCCCTGAGCTCGCCCTGCTGGTAGAAACCTTGGAAACCCGCCTGCGCACAGGCGGGTTAAACCGTGCAGAGGCGCTGCTCGAAGAGGTATACCGGGCGATGGCACGACTACGCGCGCATCGCTCGCGGTTACTGAGCGATGAACTCAGCCGCTAAGCAAGACAGAGACAATAGCTAGCAGTACGAACTTATCCGGTTCGCTTCTAGCGCTCAAGCACTACAAATGCCACCGCATAGTCGGCCTCATCACTTAGGGTAACGTGGCTGGCAATAATCCCCGCAGCCTGAATGAGCCGTTCGGCTTCACCACCCAGCTGAAAATACGGCTTGCCTAAGGCATCGTTGAGCACTTGAATGTCACGCCACTGCATACCGTCACGCAGGCCTAGGCCCAGCGCCTTAACAAACGCCTCTTTAGCGGCAAAACGCTTGGCCAGAAAGGCGGCCGGTTGCGACTTGGCTAGCCAGACGGCATGCTCATCAGGGCCTAATATCCGCTGCGCAAAACGCGGGCCATGGCGCGCCACAGCCCGCGTAAAACGATCTACACGGGCAATATCCGAGCCAATGCCCACAATCATCGCCTCAATAACCTCTTAATAGAAAACCTCTGTTTAATGTCCACAGCAGCCATTATGCACATGTTCAGAATGGTCTTCATGATGAGGGTCGTGCTGATGCTCAAGATCATGAGCGTCAAGCGCCGCCATTAAACCGGCTTCTTGGCCTGCGATGATAAGGCGCTTCATCTCCTGAACGGCCTCTTTGAGGCCCACAAACAGCGCACGGGCAATAATGGCATGGCCGATATTGAGTTCATTGATACCGGGCAGCGCAGCGATCGCTTCGACATTGTGGTAATGCAGGCCGTGACCAGCGTTGACCACCAAGCCCAGTGAAACAGCGTGAGTCGCGGCGGCGGTTAGACGCTGATATTCGCCGTTAGCCACTTCGCTGCCAGGCCGCGCTTCGGCGTAAGCACCCGTGTGCAGTTCAATTGTTGGCGCACCGGCGCGCTGAGCAGCATCGATCTGTTCAACGTCAGGATCGATAAACAGCGACACATCGCAACCCACCGCGCTCAACCGCTGGCAGGCTTCGGCGATAGCGTCAAAGCCGCCGACAACATCCAGGCCGCCTTCGGTGGTCAACTCCTGGCGCTTTTCCGGCACTAGGCAGACATGCGCAGGGCGTAACTCTTCAGCCAGCACCAGCATCTCTTCAGTGACCGCCATTTCCAGGTTCATACGTGTATTAAGCACTTCGGCCAGAATGCGGACATCGCGAGGCTGGATATGCCGACGGTCTTCACGCAAGTGAACCGTAATACCATCGGCACCCGCCTCCTCAGCCACTAATGCCGCCTGCACGGGGTCGGGGTAGCGCGTACCTCGGGCTTGGCGAAGTGTCGCAATGTGATCAATATTGACGCCCAACAGGATCCGAGGGGGGTGCATAGTGCCTCCAATGCAGCGATAAGATAAAAGTGTTTCATTAACAAAAAACATGACGCATAAACCATCAAGGACGATGGCGGCGCCGGGCTAAATCGAGCATCAGTTCCCGCGAACGCAAAACGGCAGTGCCAAGATGGGGCGCCAATGCCGCACGCATGACGTTCTTAAGCGCATTGGCAAGCCCTTCATGCTGCCAGTCGCCCTGCTCAATATAGCGCAGCGTTCGCCCATCAAGGCCGCGATCGGCCGGTATAAATGCCCGAGACGCAACGTCAAAGCGGTAACGAACCTGGGGGTCTAACCCGCTGCCGTCAGGTGTCGTAAAACGCGGGGTGGCTTCCAACGCTTCCAGCAGCGACCACTCATAGCGGCGCAGCGACAACGCTCGTTCCGCTGGCACTGACAGCGCTTCCATTAGCGCGGTATAAAACGCGAAAACGTCAGGCGCTGGTAACTCTAACGGCAGTAACCGAGTGGCGATTTCATTGGCATATAGCCCGCAAAGCAGCCCTTCACCTGCGAGCAATGCCGTTTGGCCGCGTGACTCCATCAGGGTAAGCCGCTTTAACTCATGGCTGCCCTGCCAAGTCACAAACAGCGGCGTAAACGGCTGCAGGCGCTGGCGGGATTTTGAGCCGGGCCGCTGACCACCCTGGGCCACCGCGCGCACCCTACCGTGATTGAGCGTTAATAGGTCCACCAGCGCACTGGTTTCACGATAGGGCCGACGATGAAGCAAAAATGCCGGCTCGGGAGCCATTGCCACCCTCAATCGAGGTTGTAACCCAAGCTTTTCAGCGCGCGTTCGTCATCCGACCAGCCGCGCTTCACTTTCACCCATAAGTTGAGCATGACTTTAGTGCCCAGCGCGCGCTCCATGTCCAGGCGCGCTTCGCGGCCGATGCTCTTAATTCGGTCGCCATTTTCACCAATCAGAATGACTTTCTGGCCCTGGCGCTCGACCAAAATCAAAGCGCTGATATGGGTAATGCGCTCAGTCTCACGAAACTCTTCGATTTCCACAGTCATCTGATAAGGCAGCTCATCGCCCAGTTGACGCATGACCTTTTCACGCACCATTTCAGCGGCCATAAAGCGCAGGCTTTTATCGGTCACTTGGTCTTCAGGGAAGAAGTGAACGCTCTCAGGAAGATGTTTGGCCACTTCTTCTTCTAGGGTATCGACCTGAGTACCGTGCTTAGCTGAAATCGGTATGATGGCAGCAAAGTCACGACGCGCCCCCACCTCAGCAAGCCACGGCAGCAAATCACCTTTTTCACCCAGACGGTCGACTTTGTTAACCGCTAGAATCACGGGTGCTTTAACGTGTTCCAGGCGCTTCAAAACGGCTTGATCTTCTTCTGTCCAACGGGTGCGATCAATAATAAACACCACGCAATCGACATCACGCAGCGCTTGGGTAGCCGCCTGATTCATAAAGCGATTGATCGCTTTATTACGATCCTTAGACATGATGTGCATGCCCGGTGTATCCACATAGATGAACTGGGTCTCATCCTCCGTTTTGATGCCCATCACCTGATGACGCGTGGTTTGCGGCCGCCGTGAGGTAATCGATATTTTCTGCCCCAGAATGCGGTTCATGAGGGTCGATTTGCCCACGTTGGGTCGGCCCACAATGGCAACGAATCCGCAAGTTTGGCTCATGATTTTTCTCCAGGGCTTTTTTCGAGGTATGACAATGCTTCTTCTGCTGCTTGTTGTTCAGCATGACGGCGGCTAGGGCCCTTACCAGTGGTATGCTCAACCAATAGGTCAATGTAGCACTCCACGGTAAAGGTCTGGGCATGCGCCTCGCCCTTCACGCAGACAACTTCATACCGCGGCAAAGCGGCTTGGCGCGACTGGAGAAACTCCTGAAGCCGCGTTTTAGGGTCTTTTTGGGTGTCTTGCAAGGAGATATTGCCGAGCCGCTCCGCGTACCAATCCAGCACACGGTCGCGTACCACATCCATTCCGGCATCCAGGTAGATAGCGCCAATAACAGCTTCAACAGCATCTGCCAGAATTGATTCACGCCGGTGTCCGCCGCTTTTCATCTCGCCGGAACCCAGCTTTAGACATTCACCAAATTCCATCTCGCGCGCCAGCTCGGCCAAGGTTTGTCCTTTCACCAACCGTGCGCGCAAGCGTGAAAGTTGACCTTCGCGCGCCTGGGGAAAGCGCTGAAACAACGCTTCGGCAATCACAAAATTGACGATAGAGTCACCCAGAAACTCCAGGCGCTCATTGTTGCGACCACCGAAGCTGCGGTGAGTCATGGCCAATTCCATTAGCATATCATCGCCAAAAGTATGGCCGATTCGTCGGCAAAAAGCGTTCAAGGAATTACTCACAGCTCTCCTACGTCATTGACGTTAACTAAAGTGAAATAACTGACTAGACACAGCGCAGGCAGACGCTTCATTCAATCCGCCGTACGCTGGTAAAACTGGGTAGCCCGCCATTCCAGTGCATCCACACAGCAAAGGCACGACCGACAATGTTCTCTTCCGGCACGAAGCCCCAATAGCGGCTATCGTTGGAATGATCGCGGTTATCGCCCATCATGAAATAGTGGCCTTCTGGCACTTCAACTTCCCGCATTTGCGGGCCGGGATCACGCGGATTGTTATAGATAAAGTGCTCAGCGTCGCCAAGCTGCTCTTCTAATAATAGCTGCTGGGGCGAACCACCAGCTCCTTCTTCGACCAAGTCTTTAGCGACCGCCTCGCCGTTGACATAAAGCTGCTTGCCTTCGTAACGAATACGATCCCCCGGCATCCCAATCACACGCTTAATAAAGTTCACCGATGGCTCTTCCGGAAAACGGAACACCATCACATCGCCGCGCTCAGGGTCGTCTACTTCTATAAAGCGCGTGTTGACTACGGGCAAGCGTAGGCCGTAGGCAAATTTATTGACCAGGATGAAATCACCCACTTCCAGCGTCGGTCGCATTGAACCCGAAGGAATTTGAAAGGGCTCAATAACAAAGCTACGCACCACCAGCACCACCAGCAACACGGGAAAAAACGAGCGTGCGTAGTCGACCGGCCAAGGCTCTTTAAGTAGCTTTTCACTAGTGGCAGCATCCAACTCGCCTTGAGTCTTGGATTCAGCTTCTTCGAAGCGCTGGCGGCGCTTGGGCTTTAAGAACAGCACATCCAGTAGATAAACAACGCCCGAGAGCGCTACAGCAAGAACCAGCAGTAATGAAAAATCCATGGGTGGTGTCTTTCCTAGTCGTTAACCTTGAGCACAGCAAGGAAGGCATCTTGGGGAATTTCTACACGCCCCACTTGTTTCATGCGTTTCTTACCCGCTTTCTGTTTCTCGAGCAGTTTCTTCTTACGGCTGACATCGCCGCCGTAACACTTGGCGGTGACGTTTTTGCGCAGCGCCTTCACGGTCGAGCGTGCGACTACCTGCCCCCCGATGGCGGCTTGAATCGCCACGTCAAACATTTGCCGCGGAATCAGCTCTTTCATTTTTTCCACTAGCAAACGGCCGCGATGATGGGCATGGTCACGGTGAATGATGACCGCTAACGCATCGACCTTGTCGCCATTAATCAGTACATCAAGGCGCACCAACTTGGCTTCTTCAAAGCGTTCAAAGTTGTATTCAAGCGATGCGTAACCCTTGGAGATCGATTTCAGACGGTCAAAGAAGTCCATAACGACTTCCGACATGGGCAGCTCGTAGGCCAGCTGAATTTGATTACCCAAGAACTGCATATCCAGCTGTGTGCCACGGCGCTGCTCGCACTCGGTGATCACGTTACCGACGTACTCCTGAGGAACCAGAATACTGGCGCGCACCACCGGCTCACGCATTTCATCCACGTCGGCCATGTCGGGTAGCTTGGAAGGGTTGGCAACATAGCTGATGTCGCCATTTTTCATGGCTAGCTCATAGACCACCGTTGGCGCCGTGGTGAGCAGGTCGATGTCGTACTCACGCTCTAGCCGCTCCTGGACGATTTCCATGTGCAGGGTGCCCAGAAAGCCCACCCGGAAGCCAAAGCCAAGGGCATCAGAGTTTTCCGGCTCGTAAGCAAGCGAGGCATCGTTGAGTGCAAGCTTTTCAAGCGCATCGCGGAAGTCTTCGTAATCATCTGCACTGACCGGGAACATGCCGGCATAGACCTGCGGTTTTACCTTTAGGAAACCGGGTAGACGCGCAACATCCGGCGTCTTGGTATGGGTAATGGTATCGCCCACCGGTGCCCCGTGAATTTCTTTGATACCGGCAACAATAAAACCGACTTCACCGGCACGCAAAATACCGGTCTGCTTACGCTGCGGGGTAAAGATGCCAACTTCCGTGGTGCCCCAGTCGCGCCCTGTCGATTTAATGCGAATCTTATCGCCTTTTCGCAGCGTGCCGTCAAACAGACGAACCAATGAGACAACGCCGAGATAGTTATCAAACCAGGAGTCGATAATCAGCGCCTGCAACGGCGCCTCTGGGTCCCCCTTGGGCGGCGGAATATCACGCACTAGGCGCTCTAAAAGCGCATCAATGCCTATCCCGCTTTTAGCAGACACCTGGCAAGCATCGGTGGCATCAAGCCCAATAATCTCTTCGATTTCCTGGGCAACCTTGTCGCAATCCGCTTGGGGCAAATCGATTTTATTGAGCACGGGCAGCACTTCAAGCCCCTGCTCAATCGCGGTATAGCAGTTAGCAACCGACTGCGCTTCAACACCCTGCGCGGCATCCACCACCAGCAACGCCCCTTCACAGGCATAGAGCGAACGGGATACTTCGTAGGAGAAATCGACGTGGCCAGGTGTATCGATAAAGTTCAGCTGGTAAACCTGCCCATCGGCAGCGGTGTAATCCAGCGTAACCGACTGCGCTTTGATGGTAATACCCCGCTCGCGCTCGATGTCCATGGAGTCGAGCACTTGCTCTTTAAGCTCGCGTTCGGTTAACCCTTCACAGGTCTGAATCAAACGATCAGAAAGCGTCGATTTACCGTGGTCGATATGCGCGATTATCGAGAAATTGCGTATGTGCTTAAGCTTTCCGTTGGGAACGTCTTGGGACATCGAGTCTGTTCTGCCTTAGTGGTACGCAAGCGGCTACGCTAGCAGGCCGCTTCGAGAGTTCAAAGCTCGAAAACAGCTGCCGTTTTTGCATAAGGGCTATTTTCGACAAAAAGATAGGCCCTATTGTAGCGATATGCGCAGGATAGGAACAGCAGTCAGAACAGTAGTCCGGCGAGAACCGCCGGACTATGTGCAAATAGGTGGGTTAATCTAAGCGTAACGCTACGAACAGCGAACGCCCATCGCGGAACAGGCGCAGCGGAATAGCACGGTCAGTGGGTAATTCTTCGGCAATCGCTACCAGTTCATCTGGAGAGGACACGCTGCGATGATCAATACTGACCAACACATCGCCTGGGCGAATACCGGCCTCTGCCGCCACGCTGCCAGGCTCTACCTGACGAACAACCACGCCACCAGACACATTGAGCTGCTCGCGCATGGCCTCATCAAGCTCTGCCACCCTCACACCGAGACGCACTTGGTTGTCGCTACTGCTTTGATCGGCCTGCTGCTCTGCATCAGGCCAGCTGCCTAACTCGACGGTCTCAGACATCTCTTCACCGTCTCGCATTAAGGTCAGTTCTACCTCAGTGCCTGGCGACACATTACCAATCAGGCGAGGCAGTGAATTCGACCGTTCAACCTCTTCACCATTCACCTCAAGAATGACATCGCCAGCCTGCAAGCCGCCCTGCGCTGCCGGACCTTCGGGGTCAAGGTCAGCGATCAAGGCACCTGCCGCACTTTCCATGCCAAAAGACTCTGCCAGATCTTCAGAAACGGGTTGAATCATTACCCCCAACCAGCCGCGGTTAACTCGGCCGTCGTCACGCAACTGTTCGGCGACTTCCATAGCGACATTAATCGGTATGGCAAAGGAAACGCCCATGAAGCCGCCACTGCGGGTAAAGATTTGTGAGTTGATGCCCACCACTTCACCGTCGAGGTTAAACAGCGGGCCACCGGAATTACCGGGGTTAATCGCTACATCGGTCTGAATAAAAGGTACGTAGGCATCGCGGGGTAAGGTGCGGTTGATCGCGCTCACAATACCCGCCGTTACCGAGTGGTCAAAACCAAAGGGAGAACCAATGGCGGCCACCCATTCACCGACTTGAAGTTCGTCCGAGTCACCCAAGGTGAGCGTCGGCAAGTCACTGGCGTCGATTTTCAACACTGCTACATCGGTTTGGGGGTCACTGCCAATTACCTCCGCGCTTAGTTCGCGGCGATCATTCAGGCGCACGAGTATTTCGTCGGCGTCTTGGACCACATGGGCATTGGTCATCACATAGCCATCTTCGCTGATAACAAACCCAGAGCCTAGCGATTGACGCTCTTCGGTGCGGCCGCGTTCGTTGCCTGGCGGAGCCGGAAAGCTATCGCCAAAGCGGTCTCCAAAAAAATGCCGGAAAATTTCCGGGACGTCCTGACCACCAAACCCTTCTAAACCGGGCATGCTGGGGCGCTGAACCGTTCGGCTGGTAGAAATATTCACCACCCCAGGGGCGGCATCTTCGACCAGCTTGGTGAAATCAGGCAGGTTTTGCGCATTGGCAGCTTGGCCAAAGGTTAGCAACGCCACCACACATACCCAGAGCGTGGAAGGGAGAATCAAGCGTTTCATGCAAGCGCTCCTACTTAAGATGATGGTAATTGAGTTAAGATCATAATAATCGAAGGCAAGCAACTCACGATAAGTTGCATGAACATCAATTGACCAAACGTGGACGAAAGCGTTCCCTCTGCCCACGCAATAAGTACTTGGCGCTTATCACACCAAATACCAAGGCACTAAAGAAGATCAACGGCGCTAGCCAAAAGGCGGCATTCATAAAAGACGCCCATCCAGAGAGCAGCAATGCCATCAACAGCGGCAATGCGTAAACAAAAAAAGCTAGCAGCGTAATGGAGGCACGCGGCAGGCTAACAGTGACATGGCTGCCGAGAGGATAGGCTTGTTGCGACTTGCTGGCGAGCGCTACCGCCACCCGATAACGGCGTTGAGGTGACAACAGCCCTACTCCGCAGCCACGGCCTTGAGCGCACTGCTCGCAACGTTCTTGGGGGCGTATTTCAACAACAAGGCCGTGCTGCGTATAGTCTGCAACCGTTCCCGTGCGTAGCAAAGAAGGGCAGGAAGACGCCATTACCATTTCCAAATGTCTCATTGTGTACTTTGCAGGCGAGCCTATTGCCCACCCGTATCGGCTTGCTCGAACGTAATTGAACGCGCGATCCGCTGAAGTGTCGTAACGGGCATTTCACCAATAGCCACCAATTGCCAACGCCCTTGCTCAGTAGCGTAGTGCTCAACAGCAACGGCAGAGACGCCAAGTTGCTGAATTCCTTCACGCAAAGCGGTTGTTTCTTCTTCACCAAGAGGTTCGACAAAGACACTAACCGTGGCCAGGCCATCGCTATACAGGCGTTGGTGGCCATCATCACCAGCAAAGGTAACCGGCTGGGCGACAAAACCGTCGGGTAGCCAAGTAATATCCCAAGGTGTACTAAGCACACTCTTAGCGGCATCGACTCGTACGCTACCGGTATATTGCTGCGGTGACTGTAGCTGGGTGATTTGAAAGGTTTCAATGACCCGTCCTTGCTTATCATTGAGGACATGCTTAAGTAGCAGGCCGGTATCGCGGTCAACCCACCACTGGTGGGAGAAGCGCCATTCGTCACGGGGCTCAAAGTCGAGTTTCACCGCATCCCGCCCTGCAACACGCTCATTCTCTTCAAGCTCAACCGTATAGTATTGCTCTAAATGCTCGGCCCATCTCGCGGGCGTGGGCAGCTCTCCATTGCTGTTTTCTTGGGTCCAAGCCAACCGCCCCACGGGAGAACGTCGCTCAATGCTAACCGAAGGCCCATCTAGATATTGCACGACTTGTTGTCGGATACCGTCTTGAATACGGTGCGAAAGCGCAAGTGTTCGCACATTGATAGCGTCAATCGCGACAGCCCTTGCTTGAAAGGCATAGCAGTGACTAGCCCACAAACTTCGCTCAAGCCACTGTAGCGCATTACTCGGCTTGTCCTTGTCAGTTCCGGAACACTCATAGCCAGGGTGGCTTTCAGAACTGCTCTCAGCATTTTCAGCATGCGCCTGAGTGAGCATACCTAAGGCCAGTACAAGTACCCCTACGCGCTTAGCTCGCCAGAGAACCATCATTTTGCACACTCCAGTTCAAGGCACTTTCCAGTTCAAGGCACTTCAATTGAAAGAATTGAAAGCATTCGCTGCTTAACTAACCATTTCAATACCGGCCATCTCAACACCGGCCATCGTTATCGGCAAATCATTACCGGAAACACCGGCATTCGATTAGCGTCGACCGATTTACGCTGCTCGTTAACGCTGACCCAATGGCTCAGTGACGGCGGATGAACGCATCAGCGGCATCCAACTATCACCACTGCCGTAAGCAGCGCCCTGGGTATGTTGCTCCAAGTAAGACTGAAGCATGCCTATCTGGTCGACATCGATGCTAGTGCCTTGTTGAGCGGTAACGCCCTGAGAGCTCTGCGCAGAAAAGCCAGACTCGCTAATATTCATTAAGCCACTCTGGGCTGACTGGCCACTAAGCCGGAAAGGGGTCTGCTCAAACATAGGCATCTCAGTGCGTGATGTCACTGCAGGCTGGGAAGCCAAATTAACCGGCTGAACTTGTGCTGCCCCGTTGGCACCAGAAGCCGAGGCTGCAACATCACCACCACTTTGGCTTACCGAAGCGTCATTACCAAAGAACTGCACGCCGGTGATGACCATCAACGAGACAGCGGCAGCGACACTAGCCCCGCGGGCAAACGATATGCCGCCCGTGCGGTTAGCAACATGCTCTGTATTTTGAACAGAGGGAGCAGGTTCATCACGCAATCGAGCCATGACGCCAGCAGACAGGTCGATACTGACGTCGACCCCTCGCTCGCGCTGCATCATGCTGCGCGCAAGATGGTAACGGCGCCACGTGTCAGCAGCGTCGTCGTCTTTAGGCAGTGACTTCAACACTCGGCGTAGCTCAAGCTCGTCACTTTCGCCGTCCATTAACACCGAAAGTGATTCCCGTGTGTTTTGACTCATACTTCACACCCTCACACTGTTTAAAAGAAGTACTGGCGTGCTCGGCGCCGGTTAAGCGAACCGTCACACCGACTACTTCACAGGCCAAGCCCTTGCTGCGCCCCCTAAAGCTGAAGACTCTAAGGCGCAAACGCTAAATTCAAGACGCTTGGCACATTCGACACATCAAACATGCCATGTGGCATGGTCGCTGTGCATTACGTCACGGCACGATTACAAACGCTTCAACCATTCATTTTGAGAGCTATTGACTCTAAACTCATTGGCCCTTGGGTATTAGCTGTTAAAACTACCGCACCGAAAAATTCTTTCAGCGCGTGCTAACCAAGCGAGTTAATCGAAATCGTCAGGATGTATGACGCGTTACCTGCCAGACAGTTCACAAAAAAAGCAAAAGCTTAATTTTTATGGCCGCAATTAACGCTCATCATATTACCTACCACAGTCAGACCACTACTCGTCGCGGCTGTTCCGTGCCGTCGACACGAGGGGACGAATATGCTCATCAACCGCCTCACGAGCGCGGAAAATTCGTGAACGTACCGTACCCACAGGGCACTGCATGACCTGAGCAATATCTTCATAAGCGAGGCCATCCAGTTCACGCAGGGTAATCGCCGTGCGCAGATCATCCGGCAAATTTTCGATTGCCTGATAAACCGCTGCTTCTAGCTGATCTCTGGCAATCGCCGCTTCCGGCGACTCGGAATCTGCCAATCGCCCGCTTTGATCAATGATTTCAGCGTCGGCAATATCCATATCACTTCCCGGCGGGCGCCTTCCCCGCGAGACCAGATAGTTTTTCGCCGTGTTAATCGCGATGCGATACATCCAGGTGTAGAACGCACTTTCTGAGCGAAACTTACCCAAGGCGCGATACGCCTTGATAAATGCCTCCTGGGCGACATCCTGAACTTCAGAGTGGTCATGAACATAACGGCCAATAAGACCAATAATTTTATGCTGGTATTTTTTCACCAGCAGATCAAATGCGCGCGTATCGCCTTTTTGGGCACGCTCAACAAGCTGTTGGTCTGTTTCCCGAGTGCCCATTCACGCGCTCCTCCAGCTCGTACGGCATGCGCCGAACTTCATTCCTATTAGCCCTAACACTTGGGCGTTCACAGCGAGCAGCATAGCGTCCCTTGGGCATTAATTAAAAATAGAGTGAAATAAAAAGGCCAATGTGTCGCCCCAACCTGTTACTACAACATTGTATGACAAAGCTATATTTTATTACGACTTAAGCCCTAGTGTTACGCGTTCTGTGCGGCGCATCAAGCGCTTACCCGCCTTTGACAAAGCCCTGAGGCTGACACTTTTCATGCATCTATAGTTCCAGAACAATTGATTTTTACCTCCTCGGCAAGCGATAGTAGTCATCACTTCAATCGCTCCCTCACTTTTCCAGCCATTACGCAAGCACAGGTAGCAAGATGTCAGAACAGCAGGTTAATAACCTTAACGTCCTCGCTCAAGACGTTCTCACCACGCCAGAAGCCCTTAAAAACGCCGTACCGTTAACCGATACGGCCGAACGGACCGTCATTGAAGGCCGCCAAACCATTCAAAACATTCTGGATGGCAACGACCCGCGGTTACTAGTCGTCGTCGGCCCTTGCTCTATCCACGATGTGGAAGCAGCACTCGACTACGCCCGTCGCCTTCGTCAATTAGCCGATCAAGTCAGCGACAGCCTGTATATTGTGATGCGCGTGTATTTTGAAAAACCACGCACCACCATAGGCTGGAAAGGCCTGATCAACGACCCTCACCTTAACGACTCTTTCGAGATTGATGAAGGCTTGCACATCGCCCGCAAACTGCTGGTCGATTTAGCTGAAATCGGTTTACCGCTAGCCACCGAAGCGCTCGACCCTATTTCTCCCCAATACCTGCAAGACTGCATTAGCTGGTCGGCGATTGGCGCGCGCACCACTGAATCGCAGACTCACCGCGAAATGGCATCCGGCCTCTCCTGCCCGGTCGGCTTTAAGAACGGCACCGATGGCAGCTTGGATGTGGCCATTAACGCCCTACAGTCTGTTGCCAGCCCGCACAATTTCCTGGGTATTAACCAAGCAGGTCAGGTGGCAATTATTCGTACCCGCGGCAATGCCTACGGCCACGTCGTTCTACGCGGCGGCAACGGCAAGCCTAACTACGACAGCGTCAGCGTTGCGCTGGCAGAAAAAGAGCTTGAGAAGGCCAAGCTTTCGGCCAACATTATGATCGACTGCTCTCACGCCAACTCCAATAAAGACGCGGCGCTACAACCGTTGGTGCTGGAAAACGTCACCAACCAAATTTTGGAGGGCAATACCTCCATTATTGGTCTGATGGTTGAATCCAACATTGGCTGGGGCAATCAAAAACTCACCCAAGACTTAAGCCAATTAGAGTACGGTGTTTCCATTACCGATGCTTGTATAGACTGGGATACGACGGTGGAAACGTTTAACCGCATGAACGATAAACTTGCCGCCACGCTGGCCAAGCGCATCGACAAATAACGGCATAGCCGCTATGAAAACGACGATAAACCCCGCCGTAGCGGGGTTTTTTGTATCCCAGACCACCGAATAATCGCTAGCAACTAATTTCGCGCCGAAACGGTGGCAGTGCATCCAGCAGTGCTTGCCCGTAGCGGCGGGTAATCACCCGCTTATCCAGCAAGGTGATCGTCCCGCGATCACTCTCTTTACGAATCAAGCGCCCGCAAGCTTGCACCAGCTTAATAGACGCATCGGGCACGCTAATGCGCATAAACGCATTGCCGCCCTGACTCTCTATCCACTCCGCCAACGTAGCACCCACCGGGTCGTCGGGTACCGCAAAAGGTAGCCGCGTTATCACCACGTGCGTCAAATAGTCGCCGGGTAGATCGATCCCCTCGGCAAAGCTCGCTAGGCCAAAGATAATACTACCCTCACCCCTGTCCACCGCCGCCCGATGGCGCTCGATCAATTCACGCTTGGGCAGCGCATCCTGAGCGAGCACGCGCGCCTTCACCGCCGCTGGCAAGACTTTATCAACCGCACGCAGCTGGGCACGGGAAGAGAACAGCACCAGCGCCGCCTCTTTGTCGGCCAACTGCGTAACAAAGGTGACAATCGCCTGCTCATGGGCTTCCCGGTCACCAGGGTCGGTGGCCTCTTTAGGTACGCGCAACACCGCATTGGCATAATCAAACGGGCTTGGCAGCGCCTGATAGCGATAGCGATTGGCCAGTCCTGCACGCTCTTGCAGGCGCTCGAAGCGCCCCAGCGCGGTCAAAGTTGCTGAGGTAACCACCGCCCCATGGCAGCGACCCCATAAGTGCTTGGCAAGCGTGTGCGCCGCTGACACTGGGCTGGCTGAAAACTCAACTTCTGGCTCCCCGGCCACACGGCTCAGGGTGATCCAGCGGGCGCTGGGCGCTTCATTGGCTACATCCTGCTCGCTAAATGCCTGCCACAATGCATGCGCCTCTAAGGCCCGCCCATGTAGCAGCGCAACCAAGGGTAGCCAGGCTTCGGCCTGTTCGCGATCTAAGCCGGTCTGCTTATCAGGATCAAGGCTTTCGCGCAGAATATCACTGATACTTTCGAGACAACGCGACATAGAGGCAAACATCATTAACAGCTGCTGCGCCTGTTCACGCAGGGCATCGGGGACTTGGCCCTTCTCAAAGCGCAATTGGTGAGTAGCTTCTTCGTCAGCCAAACCATTCGGGCGCCCTGCTAACTGGTGCCCCACGCTAAACACATCGCCCAGCGCGGGTTCCAAGCCCTGAATCAACTCTGGAAGGCTTACCAGCAGGCGCGCCACCGTAGGCTGAATGGCCAACGCTTGATGCAAGTCGGTCAAACTGCTTTTTAGTGTTTTCAACCAGCGCAAGCAGCCGTGCACCGCAAAGCGGTGGGCAAAGTGGGAAAGCGCTTTCTCGGGCAGGTGGTGGCCTTCGTCAAACACAAAAATGCAGTCCGCCGGGTCGGGCAGAATTGCGCCGCCGCCCAAGGCCAAGTCAGCCAGGACAAGGTCGTGATTGGCGACAATCACATCAGCGTTTTCAAGCTCGCGACGAGAGCGAAAAAACGCGCAGGCACCAAAGTGCCCGCAGCGCCGCCCCGTGCACTGGCGATGGTCAACCGTTAGCCGCCGCCAGTGGGCATCATCAATCGCCTCGGGCCAGTTATCGCGATCCCCCTCCCATTCGCCCTGACCGTAAGCTTGCGCCATATCGCTGGCAATCACGTTGAAGTCGCTACTTTGAGTCTGCAGCGACTGCTCAAACAGCGACAGCGTGGGGTTGGGTTCACTGCCTTCGAGCGCCTGATCCAGGCGCGCCACGCACACATAGCGGCCACGCCCTTTGGCTAACGCGTAGCGAAAGGCTATGCCGCTGTGACTGGCCAGCGAGGGTAAATCCTGATTGAGCACCTGCTCTTGCAGAGCAACCGTAGCCGTGGAAATAATCAACCGTTTGCCGCGCGCTTTAGCGATTGGCAAAGCGGCAATCAAATAAGCCAGCGTTTTACCCGTGCCAGTGCCCGCTTCGAGCACACAGACATGGGTATCACTGGTTCGCTTACCCTCGCCGTCGCTTTCTATGTTACCCAGCGTCCGGGCGATTTCGGCAATCATCATGCGCTGACCGTAGCGCGGGGTCAGCTCAAGTGTGTCCACCACGCGACGGTAAGCGTCTTGAATCTCGCTTTTGAGGGCTGTATCAAGCATGTGGCTTAAAGCATACCTTCCGGCGGATGCACGCAGGGCAACTTGTCGTTGATATAACGCTCGATTTCAGGCAGCGAGAAGGCATCTTCTTCACCGACAAAGCTGATCGACACACCCTTGGCGCCAGCTCGACCGGTACGGCCGATACGGTGTACATAGTCTTCTGGGTCTTCGGGCAGGGTGTAATTGATGACGTGGCTAACGTCTTCAATATGAATGCCACGGCCAGCAACGTCGGTGGCGACCAATACCTGAATATCGCCTTCGCGGAAGCTTTCCAGGGTTTTGATACGCTGGTTCTGCGGCACATCGCCTGAGAGCATCGCAACGCTGACACCGGCCTTTCTAAGCAGGTCATCCAGCTTGCGCACTAAATCGCGACGGTTACCGAAAACCATCACACGCTCGAAGCTTTCCTGTTTGAGCAAGTTAACCAGCAAGCGCTGCTTGTCGTCATCGGACACCAAATACACTCTCTGATCGATATCCGCCTGATTCTCGACGGTCACTTCGATTTCAACGTGGGCAGGATCCTGCGTCCATTGACTGGCAAGGCTTAAGATATCGTCGGTAAAAGTAGCCGAGAAGAGAAAGGTCTGGCGCTCTTCTTTTTTCGGCGTGTAGCGAATAATCTGCTTCACGTCAGGGATAAAGCCCATCGACAACATACGGTCGGCTTCATCTAACACCAGCACTTCAACTTCATTGAGGTCGATATCACGCTTCTGGTGGAAATCCAACAGACGCCCTGGCGTTGCCACCAGAATATCGATTTTGCTGCCCAGGCTTTCACGCTGCTTCTGGTAGTCCATACCGCCGACCACACTGGCCACATTGAGCTGTGTAAAACGCGCTAAGGCTTTGGCGTCTTTTTCAATCTGCAGTGCCAGTTCGCGGGTAGGCGCAATGATCAACGCGCGCGGCGCACCGGGTTTTTGACCCTCCGGCGTGGGCTCTTCCAGGAAGTAGGCCATCACTGATATTAAAAAGGCGGCTGTTTTACCGGTTCCCGTTTGCGCTTTACCGACAATGTCGCCACCCAATAATGTTTGGCGCAACGCCTCAGCCTGAATAGGCGTGCAGTATTCAAACCCTTGGGCATGAATAGCGCGCATCAAAGGTAGCGGCAGGTCAAAGTCATGAAAGCGCCACTTGCCGGCCACGGCAGGCACCTGAAACTGACGAAGATCCCAGTTCGACTGGCGACGACGCGGTTTACGGCGGCGGCGTTTTGGCTTGCGATTCTGGGCCGGGGCTGTGGTCTGTTCCGACTCGCTCATAGGCTATCTATCTGTCCATTGCTGTGGAAGTTGGCATCATGAAGCGCGTATTGTACCAGGGCTTGGCGATAAGAGCGCGTCCTGCTGTCGAAGGAGTCCCAAGGCCTGTTAGAATAGCGTTCAAATTGACGTTAAGGAGCGCGACATGACGCGTAAGAAAAAAACTCGCTCACTGGCCGACAAGGTGACTATTCGTACCGGTCGGCGTAAAGATTATAAAAAGTGGCGCCACGACAACCCTGATCAAGTGGCCCCTTCGCGCCGTTTTGTGGCTAAAAAGCAGCAGCAGCGCAAGCTTCAGGCGGTGAGAAAACTCGCCCGCCAACAAAGCGGTCAGCAAATTGCCATCCACCCGGATAAAAATAACAGCGGCACCGACAAACCTCACGGGGACGATTCGTAATGCGATTGGTTTCGTTCAATATTAACGGCATTCGGGCACGCCTTCACCAGTTACAGGCGCTGATCGACACTCAGCAGCCGGACGTCATTGGCCTGCAGGAAACCAAGGTGCAGGATAGCGAGTTCCCGATCGCCGACGTGGAAGCCATGGGCTACCACGTGTTTTATCATGGCCAGAAAGGCCATTACGGCGTTGCCTTAATGTGCCGCCAAGCACCGCAAGAGGTGTTTTATGGTTTTCCCGACGATGGAGAAGATGCTCAGCGCCGTATGATTGGCGTTCGCCTGTTGGCTAACGATGACAAGGCCGTAACGGTCTGGAACGGCTATTTCCCGCAGGGTGAAAACATCACACACCCGACCAAGTTTCCCTATAAAAAGCATTTTTACGGCCAGTTAGCACGAATGCTTAACGAGCAGTGCCGCCCTGACGAGCGGTTAGCAATCATGGGTGATTTTAACATCTCACCGGAAGATCAGGATATCGGCATCGGCGAGGCCAATCGTAAGCGCTGGCTGCGCGAAGGCAAAACCAGCTTTCAACCCGTCGAGCGCGAATGGCTTGAGGGTATCAAAGCCTGGGGGCTCCACGATAGCTATCGCCTCTGCCACCCTCACAGCGATGACCGTTTTAGTTGGTTTGATTACCGCTCGAAAGGTTTTGATCGTGAGCCCAAGCGCGGTCTGCGTATCGACTACATTCTAGTCACCCAGGCGCTGGCCGAACAGGCTACTGGCGCTGGCATTGATTACGACCTGCGCGGCATGGAACGGCCCTCGGATCATGCGCCTACCTGGAGTGACTTTTCGCTAACCCTTAAAGCAAACTAACTTAACGCAAACTAATAAGTAGGGCTTGACTGAAAACTGGCCAGCCATTGTTCCGCCTTCTCATCGCCTAGCTCAGAGGCGTGGGTAAAGGCTTGTTGGGCTTGCTCATCCTTCCCCCAAGCGTAAGCGAGCTGACCATAAGCACGCCAATCATCGCTGGATTGGGTCGTTACTGCCAAAGCACGCCGGGCATTAAGCGCCTTTTCGACGTCTTTAGCCTGTTGCCAGGCGTTGGCAAGCAAACGCAGATGGGACTCATCGCGGACAATGTCACCCTCACTCAGCGCCTGCTCTAGATGCTCTGCTGCCCTTGCGGGAGTGCCGCCTGCAAGATGGAGTTGGATCAATAGCCAAAAATCCTCCTGCTCGGTTAACTTGCCTAATTGCCACGCTGTCTCCCACAGGCCAGCGGCAACGCCTGGCTGGCCGGCCTGCTGGGCAAGTCCGGCGGCTTGGCGCCATTGGCCTGCATCGCTTTGCACATTCAAGCCATCCAGCAGCCAGCTCAGCGCCTGCTCGCCTTGCCCCGCATTGCGATACACAGCAAGCGCCAGCGCCTGCTGTACTTCGCTTAGCTCTGGGGTCTCATTAAGTGCCTGCTCAAGCCAGTCGGCGGCTTCTTCCCAACGCGCCTGTTGCGCCAGCAGGCGCGTTAACTGCCAGATAGCATCACTGTCTTGCTGATTGGACAACCACTCACTGAGTAACTCAATGGCCTGATCACGCTGGTCAGCCGCACGGCGTAGCATGGCTTCCTCACGTAGCCAGCGAGTTGCTTGAGCGTCATCAACGCCATTTAAACCACGGGCAATCGCCAGCCGATCCGCTGCCGCTGCTGGTTTTTCCTGCCGTGCCAGAGCACCTGCCGCCAGCTGCTGATAAAGCGCGCTGGCCCATTGATCCGATTGATTGCCCGGCTCTAACCGCTGCGCCTGAGCCGTTGCCCGCTCAATCACCTGGCCCAACTGGCCCGCCTGCAACTGGCTCTGCAGCGCCTTGAGATCGGCAATCACATCGCCTTGCAGCGCCGGGTTGGCCTGCGCCGAGAGCGACCAAATGCATAGTAACAAAAACGTTAAAGGACGCTTCATACGGCTACCTCAACTGAAACTCGATCCGCTGGGTGGCATTGCGCAACCGATCACTGGGTTCAAATTGCCACTGGCTAATGGCATCCCGTGCGGCATCGTCAAATACGCGACGCGGCTGGGCATTGGTAATGCGTATAGAAGAACTGTCGACACTGCCGTCGCGACGAATCGTGAACGCCACTTCCACAAAACCCTCCATACCCCGCCGCTGCGCGCGTGGCGGATAGTTTGGGTTGACCCGGCTGGTCGGTGTCGCCTGGCCAACGCTCACCGGTTCGTTAGAGGGCGCGGGCTTAGCCACTGGAGCTGCCTCGCGCTCAGCAGGTTCGCTTGGCTCAGCAGTGGTAGCGGCGGGTGCTGGCTCAACAGGCGTTTCTCGCGGCGGCTCCGGCGCTGGTTCGGGAGTAGGGTCAGGCTGTGGCTCCGGCTCTACTTCGGTAAGCTCAGGGAGTTCACTGTCCATTTCAACCGGTTCAACGGGCTCATCCGGTAGCTCCACCTCCGGTAAACTAATAGTGCTTTCCGCTACCGGGGGCGGCTCGGGTGCAGGCATGGGCGGCGGCGCTTGCTGGGGTGTCGCTTCAACAGGTGCAGGCGTGGGCGCCTCCTGCTCCGGGGCCACCTCCGGCGCATCAACCATCGTCATCGCCATGCTCATGGTCAGCTCTTCGGGCTCCCGCTCAGGGGGTGCCACTAGCTGGGCAAGCAGCCAGAATAAGCCCACCGCCAGCACGACGCCTCCCAATAACGACAGCAGGTGGCGCATCATGACCCACTCCGACTCGCCGCCACCGCTACTTGGTCAACGCCCGCTTCGCGCAGCCGATCCATCACCTCGATTAGCAGGCCGGTAGTGGATTCACGATCCGCCTGAATCACCACCGAGCCATCATCACTCAGCATATCGGCGACCTGTTGGCCGACCCGGTGGGCATCCACGGGACTGCCATCTACCCACACCGCGCCTTCCGGGGAAATCGCCACGAGCACCTGGGCGTCCGGGCGCGGTGTGGCGGCGCTGGATTCCGGCCGCTCAATTTCGACACCGCTCTCTTTAACAAAGCTGGTGGTCACAATAAAGAAAATCAGCATGATAAATACCACATCGAGCATCGGCGTTAGGTTCACCTCATTGCTCTCACCAGTGGCATCCATGGAACGGCGTCTACGCATCACTCTCCTCCAGTGCCCGCGCCAGGCGATCATGCAGCCGCTGGTCTTCGCGACGAATGACATGCTCTAAACGACTAATAAATAATAGCCCTACCACGGCAATCGCCATGCCGGTCAAGGTCGGCAGCGTCGCTCGGGCGACGCCGTCCGCCATAGCGCGGGCTTGATGGGTCTCGCTCAACGACAGGCTATCGAAGACGCTAATCATGCCCGTCACCGTGCCTAACAACCCCAACAATGGACACAACGCGACTAACAACTTTAGCCATGGCAACGGTTTACGTAGCCTAGCGACTAACGCTTGTGCCCACACATGACGCAGCGTGCGAGCGCTCCAGCTGGTGTGGTCGCTGCGCGCCGCCCAGCGGCGCAGCAGTTGTCGCCGGGCTATACGCCAGGTAATGCGGTAATACCACCAGCGCTCCATGGCCATGGCAAACACCAGCACGGCAACCACTGCCAGCACAACCAGCACTACGCCACCCGCTTCAACCAGACGCTCAACGGGCTCGAGCCAAAGAGGAAGAGTGGCCATATTAAGTCACCGCAGGCGTGTGTGTTTGCGTCTGGGACTCAAGGTGGTCGGCCAATGCTGCGCTCGCCTGCCCTTCAATCACATGGGTTAGGTAACGGCTACGGCCCGATAATGCGGTCTGCACAAACAGCAGCGGCACGGCGGTAATCAGACCCAGCACGGTGGTCACCAACGCTTGGCTGATACCGCCCGCCATTAGCTGTGGGTCACCGGTACCAAACACGGTAATGGCCTGAAAAGTCACGATCATACCGGTCACCGTACCCAGCAGACCGAGCAGCGGGGCAATCGCGGCAAGCAGCTTCACCATCGGCTGGCTGCGCTCTAGCTTGGGCAATTCGGCCAATACTGCTTCATCTAGCCGCGCTTCCAGGGCTTCCGGGGTTTGATGCTTATCCATGCCTTCAAAGCGCAGTAAAACCCGCCCCAGGGGGTTATTGGTCCGCAGCTGGTCGAGGGATTGCCGCTGGCGATTAACGCGCAGACTGACCAGAATCAGATAGCCGTATTGGCCCAGGCCGATAATCAGACCTAGAATACCCAGCGCCACGACCACATAGCCAACGTACCCGCCCTGCTGAAAACGCTCCCATAGGCTGGGCTGCTGCGCCAAGGCGTTGAGTACGCTTCCCTGGGTGGGATCCACCGCAAGCACGTTGCTTTCGCCTTGGTAGTAATCTGCCAGCAACCCGCCAATGGCATCGGGGGTGCGCGGCAAAACCACGAGGTTGCCGTCATTTTCACCGCGCTCTAAAAGCTCGTTCTCGGTAAAGGCCGCAAAATCGCCCAGTCGAACCAGCTCGCGGGTGGCTACCTCGCCGCTGGCGTCCGCCACCGGCATTGAAAGCCGCTCAGCACGACCAGTGCGCGCGGTTAGCGTCGCCAAGCGGTCTACCACGTTTTCCAACTGATGGCGCTCAAGTACTTCCACATCATCTAAGCGCGGCGGCAGCGATTCTTCTTCGAGAGTAAGCAAGCTCTCTTCACCCAGCGCATTGCGAATCTCAGAGCTATGACGAGCAAGATTACTCAACAGCCCCGAAAGCGCTTCGCCCTGCTCTGCTTGGCGCGCATTCAGCTCGCTGGCTTGCTCGGCTTGCTCGGCCTGCTGTTCCTCTAGCGCCTCTTGCTGCTGCTGGGCCTCTTCATGCTCAGCGCGGGCCTGCTCCAGCGCGGCCTCTAAAGCTTGCTGATCATCCAGGAAGCTCATTAGCCGCTGCTGGTCACGCAACTCTGCGGCCTCTCGGGCTTCGCGCAGCGACGTTGCGCTTTCAGTTTGCGCCATTGATACGCCACTGATCGCTACCAGCCCCAATACAACGCAGGCATAACAAAGTTGACGGAGAGTTGGTCGACTCATGGTTGCTCTCCCTGCAAGTCATTGGCACTAATCGAGAGCGGCAAAGTGAGTAGATCCGGGGCGCGCTGATCGTCTGCCATGCGCAACCCACTTCGCACTTCACGCAGATACTCGTCATCCAGCGGCTGCCATGCGCCGTTCTCAGCGCTCCACACACCGCCCTCACGACCATCGGGGGTTAGGTAGTAAAAGCCGATACGCCCGATGCGCAAGAAATCCACTTCGCGCTCGCGGCCATCTTGACGTAAACGCCCTCGCCAGCTATCCATTTCCTGTCCATAATCAAGTTCAACGCGCCACGCTTCGAGCAGTCCATTAATACGCTCAATAGTGTTTTGCCCCTGCTCATCTGGCTGACGCTCAACCCGCGCCAACCGCTCATCGCGCAGAAAGGGCAAGTCATGCTCAATCCATTGGCTCAACTGCGCAAACATATTTTGCTCGATCACGGGCAGCGCTGAGCGCGTCTCGTCGAGGGTATCCAACGCCGTCGCCAGGCGCTGCTGGCGCTCGGCCTCTTCCGCTAAGCGCCCCGTCAGTGAGGCGTTGTCAGCCTTCAACTGCCGGGTTTCACGTTCCAGTCGGCGCAACGCTTCCAACTGCTCACGGGTTTGCTCATCGGCAGCATCAATCTGCGCTTGAAGCGCTGCCTGGGTTTGCTGGGCTTCGACACTTTCGGCCGCTTGAGCCACTGCTTGTTCACTTGCCATCAGCGTGCCACTGGCCAGCACTGCCGCTAGCCACCATCCACGCAAGGCAAAGAAAGGCCTGTTCAGCACGTCGACTCTCCGTCACTGAGTAGCGGGCGGCGGGCACCGCGCCACTAAAACTAATTGGGTATTAGAACGATTTGCGTTTATCTTTTACGCCGCATAGCCTACCACTAACAGAATAAATGACAATATTTATCATTAGCAATCAATCGATTTGGCCCACCTACTGCGCATAAAAAAAGCGCCAACGGCGCTTTTCATCACAACATTCACGATTAATAATTTACCACCACGCACTCTTTTGTCAGCGGCGCCAGCTGTAACTGCCAAGCCTCTTCACGGGTCACCCATCTTGCTTCAGCGATTTCAGCCGCTGCCTCGACAGACTCGTCGATAACAAGGCTAAACAGGTGCGCTTCGAGCATCATGCCCGGCTCATTGGCAGCGGGGGTGGAGTGTATGCCTAACGGCGAAAGCTGATCGCTATTCACGCTCAAGCCTAACTCCTCTTTCAACTCACGGCACAGCGCCTCTAATGCGGTTTCACCCGCATCGATCTTGCCGCCGGGCTGCATAAAGAAGGACGTATTGTGCTTACGCACTAATAGCAAACGACCATCGGGGTCACTTACTACAGCAGCGGCAATTTTCAATACGTCAGCAGGGCTGTCTGGCATACCTCCTCCTTTATGCACATTTATCGATACCACTAACTCATCTACCACCTACTCAATATTGCTTTTAAAACGCCCAGTCATCGTCTTCGGTGGCGACGGCTTTGCCGATCACGTAGGAAGAGCCGGAGCCGGAGAAGAAATCGTGATTCTCGTCGGCGTTGGGGGAAAGCGCCGCCATGATGGTGGGATCTACATCGGTGACGCTGCTGGGGAACAGTGGCTCGAAGCCAAGGTTCATCAGTGCTTTGTTGGCATTGTAGTGAAGGAATTTTTTCACGTCTTCGCTTAGACCTACCTCGTCATACAGCGACTCGGTGTAGCGCACTTCGTTGTCGTAGAGCTCAAGCAACAATTCGTAGGCGTAATCTTTGACTTCCTGCTGACGCGCAGGCGTCGCTTCTGCCATTGCCTGCTGGAATTTATAGCCAATATAGTAGCCGTGCACCGCTTCGTCGCGAATGATCAGGCGAATCAGGTCGGCGGTGTTGGTTAACTTGGCGTGGCTTGACCAATACATCGGCAGGTAGAAGCCGGAGTAGAACAGAAACGACTCAAGGAAAACGCTGGCGACTTTGCGCATCAGCGGGTCGTCCGAGCGGTAACGCTCTAAAATAAGATGCGATTTTGCCTGCAGCGTAGGATTCTCTTCACTCCAGCGGAAGGCATCATCGACATCGCGCGTGGTGCAGAGTGTCGAGAAAATCGAACTGTAGGAGCGCGCATGCACTGATTCCATAAAGGCGATATTGGTGTAAACCGCTTCTTCATGGGGAGTGCGCGCGTCGTCCATCAATACCGGCGCGCCCACGCTGCTTTGAATCGTATCCAGCAGCGTGAGACCGGTGAACACACGGATCGTCAGCTGCTTTTCTTTCTCGGTCAGCGTATTCCACGACTGAATATCGTTCGACAGCGGCACCTTCTCGGGCAGCCAAAAATTACTGGTTAAACGGTTCCACACTTCCAGGTCTTTATCATCCTGAAGCCGGTTCCAGTTAATCGCATCAACCCGCGATAAACGTTGCATGGTATTCATATCACTCTCTCAAAGCCCGGCTATAAGAGCCGGGCTAGCAAAGCTTGTTTATAAGAGCTTGTTTAAAAAACGAAGGCTCAATAAGGGAGACAAAACATATCGGCAGAAATCAGTGCTATTACAGAGTGCACGACACGCAGCCTTCCACCTCGGTGCCTTCCAGGGCACTTTGACGCAGGCGGATGTAATAAAGCGTTTTAATGCCTTTTTTCCAGGCGTAAATCTGCGCTTTATTGATATCCCGCGTGCTTGCCGTATCAGGGAAGAACAGCGTTAGCGATAAGCCCTGGTCAACGTGTTGCGAGGCTTCCGCGTAGGTGTCGATGATCTTTTCCGGGCCGATTTCGTAAGCGTCCTGGAAGTAGTCAAAATTAGCTTCATCCAGGAAAGGCGCCGGGTAGTAAACACGACCGAGCTTGCCCTCTTTACGAATTTCGATTCTCGCCGCCACCGGGTGAATGCTGGAGGTGGAATTATTGATATAAGAGATCGACCCTGTCGGCGGCACCGCCTGCAGATTACGGTTGTATAAACCATGGGCCATGACCGAGTCTTTTAGCTCTTGCCAATCCTGCTGGGTGGGCAGCGCGATGCCGTTGCGCTCGAACAGCTCACGTACTTTATCGGTGCGCGGCAGCCATGCCTGGTCGGTGTACTTATCGAAGAATGATCCCGAGGCATAGGTAGAATCGGCAAAACCAGCAAAGGTATCGTTGTGCTCAATCGCCAAGCGGTTCGACGCGCGGATCGCATGGAAGGCCACACAGTAGAAGTAAAGATTGGTAAAATCCAAGCCCTCGTCGGAACCGTAGTAGATATGCTCCCGCGCCAGGTAGCCGTGCAGGTTCATCTGGCCCAAACCAATCGCCCGGGACTTGGCATTGCCTTCGGCGATCGAGGGCACGCTGCGCAGGTCGCTCATCTCTGATACGGCGGTAAGGCCGCGAATGGCAATGTCCACGCTGGTGCCGATATCGCCGGCATCCATCACCTTGGCGATGTTCATGGAACCCAGGTTGCAGGAAATGTCCTGACCGATATGACGATAACCTAAGTCATCGTCATACTCGGTCGGCGTGTTGACCTGGAGAATTTCCGAGCACAGGTTGCTCATGTTAATGCGGCCAGCAATCGGGTTGGCGCGATTAACCGTATCTTCAAACATCAGGTAAGGATAGCCCGACTCAAACTGGAGCTCGGCCAGCACCTGGAAAAACGCCCGGGCGTTAATTTTGTGCTTACGGATGCGCGCATCCGCAACCATTTCCTGGTACTTCTCGGTGACGCTGATATCGCCAAACGGGACGCCGTAAACGCGTTCGACATCGTAAGGCGAGAACAGATACATGTCGTCGTTACGCTTGGCGAGTTCAAAGGTAATATCCGGAATAGTCACGCCCAGCGAAAGCGTTTTGATACGGATTTTCTCGTCGGCGTTTTCCCGCTTGGTATCCAAAAAGCGCAGGATATCCGGGTGGTGAGCGTTGAGATACACCGCACCCGCGCCCTGGCGCGCGCCCAGTTGGTTGGCGTAGGAGAAGGCGTCTTCCAGCAGTTTCATAATCGGGATAATGCCCGATGACTGGTTCTCAATGCGCTTGATAGGCGCCCCGGACTCGCGAATATTGCTAAGCAAAAACGCTACGCCACCGCCACGTTTGGAGAGCTGCAGGGCCGAATTAATCGCCCGGCCAATCGACTCCATATTGTCTTCAATACGCAGTAGAAAGCACGACACCAGCTCGCCACGCTGCTGCTTGCCGCAGTTCAAAAAAGTGGGTGTCGCGGGCTGGAAACGGCCACTAATGATTTCATCCACCAGCGACTTCGCTAACGTTTCATCGCCCCGCGCGAGAGTCAACGCGACCATGCAAACGCGGTCTTCGTAGCGCTCTAGATAGCGCTTGCCGTCAAACGTCTTCAGCGTGTAGCTGGTGTAATACTTAAAGGCGCCCAAAAAGCTCGGGAAGCGAAACTTATACGCATAGGCCTGCTCGAACAGCGCCTTGATAAAAGCAAAACTGTACTGGGCCAGCATCTCGGCTTCGTAATACTGCTCTTCGACCAAGTAATCGAGCTTTTCCTCCAGCGAGTGGAAGAACACCGTGTTCTGGTTAACATGCTGTAAAAAGTACTGACGGGCCGCTTCGCGATCTTTATCCAGCTGCAACTCGCCATTGGTACCGTAAAGGTTGAGCATGGCGTTGAGGGCGTGATAGTCCAGAGTGCGCGCCTCAGCCGCTGCTGGCCGTTTCGTTTCTGCCGCCTCTGGGGTGGTGTTTTTAGAGGCTACGTTGTTAGAGACTGAGCTTGTCGTTTCCAAAACTCTTCTACTCCTTTGCGGACGTTGGTCACGTCGTCGTCGGTGCCAAACAGTTCGAATCGATACAGCAGCGGCACGTTGCACTTTTTAGCGATAATGCGGCCAGCTAGGCCATACGCTTCGCCAAAATTTGTATTTCCCGCTGCAATGACCCCCCGCAGGAGGCTCCGATTATGTGTGTCGTTGAGAAAATGGATCACCTGCTTAGGCACCGCACCCTGCTCACTTCCGCCACCATAAGTGGGGGTAACTAAAATATACGGCTGGGTGACACGTGGAGCAGGCGCTTCTCGATTCAGCGGCAGTCGCTTTGCGGCAAAACCAAGTTTTTCTATAAAACGATGGGTATTACCTGATTTAGTAGAGAAGTACACCAACGTGCCGACTTCGGGTGTGGGTGCGCAACTTGCCAGCATTTGGATGACTTATGCCAGCGCTTGAATGCGGTCTGGGCGGAAACCCGACCAGTGATCCTCGCCGACAACGACAACAGGAAGCTGGCGATAGCCCAGCGCTTCGACTTCCTCTTGGGCGCCGGATTCAGCGGTAATATCTATTACCTTGTACTCAAGCCCCTGCTTGTCGAGCGCGCGGTAAGTCGCGGTGCATTGAACACAAGCGGGCTTGCTATAAATTTGGATTTCCATGGCTATTTTCCTTTTCATAGCGGCATTTTTCGGGTAGAGCACATCTAGTGCCCGCCCCCTCTGAAAGATACGATGCATACTATATATAGACCAATGGAAAATCAATTCAAGCATATGTGGTATTTTTTACCCACAGGTTATTGACAGCTAATGCCCTGGGCTATACCCGGCAACAAAAAAACCGCCCACTAAAAAGTGGGCGGTTTTTCACAGCGCCAGCGCTGGCGCCGCTAGCAGTTCATAGCCGTATTAGCTAATTGCTGCTTGGTAACGACGCTCAACGTCTTCCCAATTAACCACGTTGAAGAACGCAGCAATATAGTCAGGGCGCTTATTCTGGTACTTCAGGTAGTAGGCATGCTCCCAAACGTCCAGACCTAGCAGCGGCGTGTTACCGTGCATCAAAGGGCTGTCTTGGTTTAGCGTATTCTCTACCACCAATTTCTTTTCAGGGGTCATGGATAGCCATGCCCAACCGCTGCCGAAACGACCAACGGCGGCTTTCTTGAACTCTTCTTTAAAAGTATCCAGACCACCCAGCTCAGCATCAATTGCTTTGGCAACGTCGCCCTGTGGATTGCCACCGCCATTAGGCGACATCATCTGCCAAAACATGGAGTGGTTGGCATGACCGCCACCGTTGTTGATAACAGCTTGACGCTTGGCCTCTGGAACGCGATCTAGATTGGCGATCAACTCTTCAACAGGTACGTCTTCAAGGCCTGTGCCTTCCAGCGCGGCATTCAGGTTGTTGACGTAAGTTTGATGATGACGAGAATGGTGAATTTCCATCGTCATTGCATCAATGTGTGGTTCGAGAGCGTCATATGCGTACGGCAGTTCGGGTAATGTATGTGCCATATCATCATCTCCTTGAGTGGCTTTCGTTGCTTTCAATTACTTATGTGCGGTCAGTCCGCTACCTTTTCAACCACTGTGGTGGTTTTTCTTACCTTTTGCCCAAGTACTTTAGTCAACTATGAACAGTTTATCTAATCTACCAAAACCTAAAAAGCCGACTTCTGACGAAGTCGGCTTTTTGTTTATCCACCATGTAACCGCTTACAGCTTGCTTTCAAGCTCCGGCAGCAGCTCAAACAAATCGCCCACCAGCCCGTAATCCGCTACCTGAAAGATGGGCGCTTCGTCGTCTTTATTGATCGCAACGATCACCTTGGAGTCCTTCATACCCGCCAGGTGCTGGATGGCGCCTGAGATACCCACGGCAATATACAGGTCCGGCGCGACGATTTTGCCGGTCTGGCCCACCTGCATATCATTGGGTACAAAACCTGCGTCTACGGCAGCGCGAGAAGCGCCAATGGCTGCCCCTAGCTTGTCGGCGATCCCGTCGAGCAGTTTAAAGTTCTCGCCGTTACCCATACCGCGGCCACCGGAAATCACCACCTTGGCACCGCCCAGTTCGGGACGGTCCGATTGGGCTAGGTCTTCGCTGACAAAGCTTGATTGGCTGTTATCAACGACGGTGTCTACCGCCTCAATCGGCGCGCTGCCACCAGCGCCAACCGCGTCAAACCCGGTAGTGCGCACGGTGATCACTTTGAGCGTGTCGTCGCTTTTTACCGTGGCGATGGCACTACCGGCGTAGATAGGCCGCTTAAAGGTATCAGGGCTAACCACGTCAATGATGTCTGAAATCTGGCTCACGTCTTTGAGCGCCGCTAAGCGCGGCAACACGTTTTTACCGTTGGTGGCAGCGCTCGCCAGCACATGGGTGTAGTCATCCGCCAGGGCCACCAGCAATGCGCCCATAGGCTCGGCGAGCTGGTGAGCGTACACGGCATTATCCGCTACGCGCACCTTGCTCACGCCATCGAGCTTGGCAGCGGCATCAGCGGCAGCTTGCACGCCTTCGCCGGCGACCAGCACGTCAATATCACCACCCATCTCTTTAGCCGCCGCTACGACGTGGGCCGTAGCACCCGCCAGTTGTCCTTCATGCAGGTCGGCAAGTACCAAAATGCTCATAAAAATCAGCTCCTTTCAAAGCGCTTATCTCAAAGTTATGGTTTTAAAGAACCGACCTTAAAGAACTTTGGCTTCGTTTTTCAGTTTGTCGATCAGCTCGTCTACCGAGGCCACTTTGACGCCGCCTTTACGCTCAGCTGGTGATTCCACTTTGAGCAAGCTCACCTTGGAAGCAACCTCAACGCCGTAGTCGGCGGGGGTCTTAACGTCCAGGGGCTTTTTCTTGGCCTTCATGATGTCCGGCAGCTTGGCGTAGCGGGGTTCATTCAGGCGTAGGTCGGTGGTGACAATAGCGGGTAGCGTCAGGGCGATGGTTTGCAAACCGCCGTCAATTTCCCGGGTCACGTGTACCTTGTCGCCGTCGACCACCACTTCCGAGGCAAAGGTAGCTTGTGGCAGGTTGGTCAGCGCAGCGAGCATTTGGCCAGTCTGGTTGTTATCGGTATCGATTGCTTGTTTACCGAGAATGACCATACCCGGCTGCTCTTCGTCAACCACTTTGGCGAGCAGCTTGGCCACCGCCAGTGATTCGGCGCGCTCGTCGGTTTCGATATGAATAGCGCGGTCGGCGCCCAGCGCCAGCGCGGTACGCAGCTGCTCTTGGGCAGCCTTAGGGCCGATCGTTACCGCCACAACTTCCGTTGCCACGCCCTTTTCTTTTAGGCGCACCGCTTCTTCCACTGCAATCTCGCAGAAGGGGTTCATGGCCATTTTGACGTTAGTGAGATCAACGTCGGTGTGGTCCGCTTTGACGCGAATTTTGACGTTGTAATCAATGACGCGTTTAACCGCGACGAGTACTTTCATAGCTTCCTCGCTTGGCTTTTGGTGAGAGCCGTTAACCTGAGACGGCACCCGCTCTGCGGATACCTCTTTTTAAGACGTATATTGAAGCCTTGGCAACGTCGCCGAAACGATCCACCTGCCTCAACACAGACGCTACCTGCAAATGGTAGCGCTTTTAAATTCAATGCCTAAAATTCATTCAAGCGTTTGATAGGTACGCAAATGAAAAACGTTACTAATTTGCCACAGCCTGCCCACTAGCAACAATACTTATTAGCTAAGGCCTTGGTCGTAGCACTGCACGGCGGCTAGCGAAACATACAGCCAAGAAATGCCGTTTTCACCATCGTAGGCGTGACCTGACACGGGTATTATGCCTATGATGAGGGATAACCAGAAGCAAACGACCGTTTAAAATTAAGGCCATCTGTTTATAAGCATGTTCTCGAACCGTTACCCGTGACGCGCTTTTAGAAAACATGGCACTTAAGTGAATAGGAGAAACCGGGTGGAAACTGTTGAACGCGATGTAATGGATTTTGATGTCGTCATTGTCGGCGCGGGCCCATCCGGGCTTGCCGCTGCTTGCCGCCTAATGCAGCAAGCCAACGAAGCAGAGCAAGAGTTCACGGTCTGCGTGGTTGAAAAAGGCTCCGAAGTGGGTGCGCACATTGTTTCAGGCGCCGTTTTTGAACCGCGTGCGTTAACCGAGCTATTCCCCGATTGGCAAGAGCGTGGCGCGCCCCTCAATACCCCCGCGATTCGCGACGATGTTTATCTGCTGAAAGACGCCGAAAAAGCCCAAAAGCTGCCCAACGCACTTGTGCCTAAAAGTATGCACAACACCGGTGACGATCAGCAACGCTACGTGATCAGCGCAGGCAATCTGTGCCGCTGGCTGGGCGAGCAGGCTGAATCGCTGGGCGTTGAAATATTTCCGGGCTTTGCTGCTCAGGAAACCATTGTCGAAGATGGCGCGGTGCGCGGTATTGTTATCGGCGACATGGGGGTTAGCGCCGACGGCACCCCCAAAGATGGCTATATGCCGGGTATGGAATTGCGCGCCAAATACACCCTGTTTGCCGAAGGCTCCCGCGGCCACCTAGGCAAGCGCTTAATCGAAGACTTCTCACTGGATGCCGGCTGCGATCCGCAGCATTACGGTATTGGCCTTAAAGAGCTATGGGATGTGCCTGCCGATCAGCATGAGCCCGGCCTGGTATTACACGGCTCGGGCTGGCCGTTGGATAGCAACACCCACGGTGGCTGGTTTCTCTACCACGCTGAAAACCAGCAGGTGGTGGTCGGGCTAATCATGGATCTCAGCTATCAAAACCCCTGGTTGTCACCGTTCGATGAGTTTCAGCGTATGAAGCATCATCCAGTCCTTAGCCAATACCTAGCGGGCGGTAAGCGCGTTGCCTATGGGGCCAGGGCAATTACCAAAGGTGGCTTTAACTGCCTGCCTAAAATGACTTTCCCCGGCGGCTTACTAATTGGCTGCGATGCGGGCACGCTCAATTTTGCCAAGATTAAAGGCCTGCATACCGCCATGAAGTCTGGCATGGTCGCTGCGGAAAGTGTGTTTGAGGCCATTAAGGGCGGTGATGAAGGCGCGCAAGAACTGACCAGCTTTACCCAAAAATGGCAAGCCAGCTGGGCTTATCAAGAGCTTAAAGACAGCGCCAGCTTCGGTCCGGCGATCCATAAATATGGCACCGTGGGCGGCGGCGCGTATAATTTTATCGACCAGTTGCTGGGCGGCAAGCTGCCTAACCTACACGACACCACTACCGATCACGGCGCCCTCAGGCCTGCGGCCGAGTTTGAAAAGATCAACTATCCCAAGCCGGATGGTAAGCTATCCTTTGATAAGTCCACCTCGGTATTTGTATCTAATACCAACCATGAAGAGGACCAGCCCTGCCACCTGCGTTTGGCTGACCCAGAACTGCCGGTTCGCGACAACCTGCCTAAATACGCCGAGCCAGCGCAGCGCTACTGCCCGGCCGGGGTCTACGAGGTAGTAGAAGACAGCGCAGGAGAACCGCGCTTTCAGATCAACTTCCAAAACTGCGTGCACTGCAAAACCTGTGATATTAAAGACCCCGCCCAAAACATTACCTGGGTAGCGCCTGAGGGCGGCGGCGGGCCCAACTATCCCAATATGTAAGGGAGTCGGCTAAAACCTGTGCACTGCTTGCCCGGCATTGGCTGTAAAAGGGTAAGCAGTGTCAGCCTAAGCTACTTTTCCCTTTCGCAGCTCTCCTCTGCTGACAACGGTCTATTACTATAAAAGCCATGAAAAGAGAGATTGGAGTGGCTGCCTATGAAGCGGGTCTGCTCATGAGAAGCGACCCCTTTCGCGAACACCTGCATACCCAGACACTTACCCAACTCAACGACCGATGCCGATAACTGCTGGTCACGACGAGTACCTGATAAGCGCTTAACTAACGAAGAACTTACTTTTAACGTATCTACAGGCAAAGCGTTTAAGTCAGATAAAGAAGAATACCCTGTACCAAAATCGTCAATGACTACCTTAACCCCCAGTTTCTTAATCTCGGCAAAGATACTTGCCGTACGCTGAACATCCTGCAGCAGCATGCTCTCAGTAATTTCCAACTCAAGCAGCTTGGGATTCATCCCGGTAGTGGTTAATGCCTCCTTGATATTCTCCGCAAAGCTATTGTCATAAAATTGGCGTGCAGAAATATTGACGGCCATCGTTAACGCGGGAAACCCTTCTTGTTGCCACAGCATGTTTTGCCGACAGGCATTTTCGAGCACCCATTGACCAATGGGCATAGCCAAGCCGCTCTCTTCAGCCAGGATCATGAATTGGGTGGGTTCCAGTAATCCAAGCGTTGGATGCTGCCAACGCAGCAATGCCTCCATGCCAAGCGTGCTGCCTGCTTCGATGTCATGCTTTGACTGGAATAACAACCTAAACTCATGGCCTGCAAGCGCCCGATGCAGGCCAGACTCCAAGGTTAAACGCACATCCATTTCCGCACTTAATTCGTCGGTATAAAACTGGGCATTATTTTTCCCCAGCTGCTTCGCCTGATACATCGCCATATCGGCTCTTTTCAACAATGTTTGCTCATCAAGCCCGTCAAACGGATACAGCGAGACGCCAATACTTACCGAGACATGACACTCCTGGCCCGCCAGCACAAAGGGCTCTCTAACGGAGAAGAGAATTTTTTGGGCGATGGGCTCAATCTGCTCTCGTCGGCTGACCTTACTTAAAAGGATGACAAACTCATCACCCCCTAACCGAGCGACGACATCACTTTCACGCACCGAAGAGGTCAGTCGCCTAGCCACTTCTTGCAGAAGATGGTCGCCGGCGTCATGACCCAAGGTGTCATTGATTAACTTAAAGCGGTCAAGATCCAGGAAAAGCAGCGCGAAGGCGTCACCGTGGCGGCCGCCACGCTTCACGGCCTGAGTAACCAGGTGGCTCAAAAAGCCTCGATTGGGCAAATCAGTTAGCGTGTCATGGAAAGCTAAGTGTTCAAGTTGCTGAGCATGTAATACACGCTCTTCCATTACCCGCTGCCGCTCCCGCTGAAGCTGCAAGCTCAAACGGCCGAGTATAGCCAGAATGATAAGCAGCAGGCCGCTTGTCCAACCGGCCCGCTGCCAATAGTTTCGTGCAAGCTGTTGATCCGCCTCCAACTGCTCTTGGGCAGAGAGCCCTACGACAATCGAAAGGGGAAAATCATACAGTTTGCGTACCAGCGTGTAGCGCTCAACTCCTTGCCAATGTGTCAGAAAGGGCACGCTATCGACAGTGCTTCTTTCCCAAAGCGCTATATCCATCAGTTCGCCTGTATGGATAGTATCTCCTGTGCGTCTAACACGTACGATGCCCTCCGAACTCACTAGTGCCAGCATCCCCTGCTGGCCCAACGACCGAACCTCATAACTGCTCACAAAGTAATTGGCATCAATAGCCATAACGACCCAGCCCGAGCTTCCCTCTTGCTCAGGCATTAATGGCCGGGTAAAGGTCAGCTGCTTATCCTGATAAGGATCTACATCCCCCACGGCTAGGTAATCGTCGCCCAGTGTTCTTTGTGAAGGAGGCGTTAGGCGCTGCCCAAGCAGCCCCGAATTAGTGGTCTCGATAACCATGCCATGCTCATCAACAATGCTGATGGTAAATAGCAGGGAAGGCGGCAATAACCGCTGCTCATTTAACACATTGAGCACATTTTCATGATCGGTACTGTTGGCGGTAAAACATACTAATTTCAGAGCAGTGTCAATTTCTCTTAAAGCTCTTACCACCCGGGCTTCATAAGTGTCGGTAATTTCTCCTACGGACAGCTCTGTCTGACGCTCAATGGCCATACGCTCTTTATTGACCAAAAAATAAGTACTTCCCCATATAACCAACAACATCATTAAAGCCACTAGGCTAAATAGTACCAGTGGCTCTACAAGATGATGTGACCACCGATTAATGAAGCTTTTGGATGGGATGAACCGGCTAGGTCCTGTTTGATCATTGAGGCTACTCAATTGTCACCACTCTCAAACGCTCATCAAGAAAAGAAGGGTCTATATAGCCCAGTGCTTTTGCGTCACTGACGAGTCGCTCTACCATGGCGCGACTATTAGTCAGCGTTTGAGGCGGCTGCCCTCGCCCGGTAAATATCTGTTTAGCCCAGTGTGCCTTGATTTGCGCCGGAGTTTGTCCCGTGTAGTGAAAATAGAACTCACTTCTCGCCGCAGTACCCTCAACCTGATCCAAGGGCTCCACTTGTACTCCGCTGGCTATTAGCGTGCGACGCCCTAAATAAATATCCCTTAAATCGCTGCGGGTAAGGCGAGTAAAGGGTGCCTCGGCTGATACAACCACCAACACCTCGGCCCTAGCAGGGTGATTAACCATAGTCAGCGCTGCCCCCAATAACAGGCTGACCAAGGGCGCAGTAAGACGTTTAAGCATTTGTCACTCTCCTTAAAACACAAAGTCGAGCGCAAGGCTGAACAAGTTGATGCGTCCACCTGGGGTAAATTCGGGCTGTTGATTGATCAGCCCCCCCGATGACTCTGAACGCATATTGATATGATCGTATTGGGCCGTAAAAGCCATACCTGGCCTGAAATCCCAGCGAGCCCCAACCGTAATGCTCTCTTGCTGCATTCCGCTAGATATGAGCTCATTCAATACACCATTTAGTAACTGTGCGCCTTCGGTAAAGGGCGATGGATAAAGGGCAGCATTCAATCCCGGCTCTGAGGTATTACTGGTGACTTTTGCTCGCGCCACGCCCACATACGGCGTCCATTCGGCTATGCGGTAGCCGAATGTCATGTAGGCCCCTTCACTATCCCCTAAAAGAGAAGGTGACGAAGAGCGCGACCACTCTCCCATAACAAACCATGAGCCAGGGTCGTAACTCACCCCTAAGCTCAGTAGACTCGTACGCTTGCCATCAACTTCGTAGCGGCTAGCAATCTCTTCACCGGGTAGGCCAAAAAGACGGTATGCATCGAAGAATCGTGAGATTTCATCTGCGCTCACTTTCAGCTCGCCATAGCTAGCAAACAGAGTAGTGCTGCCCCAATTTGTACGGTGGGAAATGCCCCAGGAATCTTTGGCGTCGATACTTCCGGACTGGTAATCAGCGCTGCCACCACCAAAATTCAGCTGCAGTTCGTTACTGGCGCTCTCACTGTGGTATCGATAGCGAACATCAACGCCATCGAAATTAGCCACCGGAATTAAACGGTACACTTCTTGTGGAGGCCTAACCCAAGGAGTGGCGTAGTTAACCTTACGGTGCTCAGAGGACATAAATGAGCTCTGCACCATACGCCCAGCTCTGAAGCTAAGATTAGGGGTAATGTCGTATTGCACATTGGCCCATTCAATATCCGGTGCGAATGAGCCGTCATACCGCTTCTCGCTGACGACCTGCACAACGGAGGAGAGCTGAGGCGTCATACGCAACGTAGCTTGGAGGCCTAAACGGCTATCTACTTCAGCGCTCCAGTCATCACTATAACCCGCACCTTCTGAAGCAAAGAGGTCGGCAACGAAGTCAGCATTACGCTCGTCAGAATGAACAACCCCCAGCGTGCCGTAACCATTAAATTCCAGATTAGGCAGACCGCTATCGGCAAGCAAGACGCCGCTTTGGGTGACGATCAAAATGGCGCAGAGCCAAGTGGCTTGCCTTACCATGCCCGTTCCCTATTTCATAAGTTATATGCGATGAGCTGCTGAGTATTAGCTCGGTAGGAGTTGAGGTATTAAATCGGCAGGGGCATGCTAAGTCAAACAGCCCTAAAGCTTAATTCGACTGCAAATGTGAAAGAGTGTGTCTTAGTTTTTAATCAACGACTTACCCAGCAAGCGTTGAACCATTTTCCAATAGCTCAATCGGTGCACGGCGGGCAATGAGCCGCCTTCGACCTGCCTGATCAAAGCGCACATCGATGACCGGGTCGCTGGCATTCCCCTCTACGGCGGCAACTTCGCCCTCACCAAAAACGGCATGATGCAGCCGCTGACCGGGGTAAAAATGCGCGCCAGCAGAATAAGCCGCTTGCGTTTCTTCAACCTGCGCTGGCGCAAGCACAATATCGTCACGCCCTAGCCGCGCCAGATAGCGCTCCACCAACCCCACAGAAGCAACTTGTAGGTCAGCCGCAGGCGCGGTAGCACTCGCCAAACAGGCGGCAACCCGCATACTGTCTTGCCAGGCACTCTCGGCGATAAAGCGACTCGGCCGATGCGCGCCGCCGTCATGAAGCACTAAGAGCTGCTCTTGGGCACGGGTAATCCCCACGTAGAACAGCCGCCGCTCTTCTTCTAAACGCTCATCGCTAAGGGGATTATCGCGACTATAGTGAGGAAAATCTTCTTCATTAACCCCAGCGACCGCGACCAGCGGCCACTCAAGCCCTTTAGCACCATGTACGGTGCTAATCAGCACCCCGCCGGCCTGATTTTCTACCGGTCTTTCAAGTAGCTCGATAAAGGCATCAGGGTCTTGCACGCTTTGCGCTTGTTCGATCAGCACGTCGAGTAAGCGCACGTCCTCTTCGCCTTTATCCCGCCGCGCCGCTGCTCGCTTCAGCGTCTTTTCGGCATCAATGCTATCCACCACGTGGCGTAATAGTTTGGCGGGGGGCCATGCATTCAGTTGCGGCAATTCGCACAGCAGCGCCCAGCGCTTTTTCAGCGTGCGCCGCTGGATCGGCTTTAACGCCGTTAGCATAGGATCATGCCGCTCGGGCCATTGCTGGGTAGTTGCTAATTGCTGAGCTAATCGCTGCAACCGCTCGCGAGCAACGAAAGGGGTCGGCTGGGAAAGCAGCAATAACAATTGCTGTGGATCGCGGAGAAGGTCAGGTTGGCGCGACAGTTTTAAATAGCCCGCCAGCGCCTGCACCAGCGGCAGACGAAACACAAAACGGTCCTCGCGCTGGAGCCGAAACGGAATGCCTGCCTGTAATAGCGCCAGTTGAAACGGCACCGATAGTGCCCAGCTGCGTACCAGCAGGCTGGCTTCGTTAAACGCTCGCCCCTGGGCCTGCCAATCCATCAACGCATCAAGTAGCAAGCGGCTGCCCTGCCCCACGGAAACACGCGTCTCCGGGTTATTAGCCGCCGCCAGACATAGCTGGTTGGGACGCCGCTGGTTAGCGGCAATGGCATGATTGGCGGCCAGGGCTAAGGCATGGCCATGACGGAAGGTCGTCGATAACGGATAGTCGGTTGCCTCGCCAAAAGTGGCGGTAAAATTCTCCAGCATGGTGTCGGGCTTGGCGCCACGCCACTCATAAATGCATTGGTTAGCGTCGCCCACCGCCATTACCTCGGCCGTGCGGCCCACCAGCACGGATAAAAGCCGTTGCTGCGCGGCGTTAATGTCCTGATACTCGTCAATAATGACATGATCGAGAAACCCTTCCACGCGACCACTTAGGTCGCTGTCTCCCTCTAAAGCCAACAGCGGGCGGTAGAGCAGATCGGCATAGGTCATCACCCCTTCGGCTGCCAGTAGCCGCTCTCCCTCGGCAAAGGCCGCCGGAAAATAGTCCGTATCGGGGTCTAAATTGAGCCGCGCATAGAGAGCTTCGGGGGTGATCATTTCCGCCTTCACCAAGCCACAGAAATGGGCCAGGGTTTCAAGCCGATCCCCTTCCAGGGCAGCATCGCGACGTTCAACCGCATCGTGAAGCACGTTGAGGCTCGCCTGGCGCAGCAGCCTTTCTAACTGCCAATCGGCGGATAATAGCTGGCGCGGGGTCAGTGCGCCCCAGCGGCACAGGCTTTGGGTCAAGCGGTGGCCCAGGGAATGAAAGGTGCGCACATCCGGCAGCGCTTGCCCAGATGGCGCCATGGAAGCTAACCGGCGCTGAAAATCGTCTTTGGCTGAACGGTTAAACATCAGCACCAAAATCCGCTTCGGCGGCACGCCGCTAGCCAATAGATGCAGCACCCGGGCAGCCATGGTGGTGGTTTTACCCGCCCCCGCCACAGCCGCCACTCGCGCGTGTCCTGCTTGATGATTGACTACAGCTTGCTGTTCGGCGGTTAGTTTCACGGCGCCTCGCCCACGGATGCGTCGTCCAGTTGGCCCAGCGCAAACCAGCACCCGGCACTCATGACGCCAACCTCATTGACACCCTCGCCTACCTCACGGGTTTCAGCGGCGTCAACCAACTGGTAATAAACATGCCGGTGCAGTCGCGCAGCCAACCCAAAACGTACCGGTAGTTGCGGCACGGCCTCGCCTCGGGGAGTTAAAGTAACAGACAGCGGATGTTCAGCATCAAGACGAACCACGTCATCAAACTGAGTAGTCAACCACCAGGCGCCGTCGTGAAAGTCAGCTTCCACGGCAACCAATGGCAGGTCTTCCACGTGAATACGCCAGCGCTCACTGGGAGTCACCAAGCAGTAGCCATCGTCGTCATGGCGCAACAGTGTTGCCAGTAAACGTGCCACCTTGGGCCGAGCAAACGGCTTACCCTCGTGCCACCAGCTGCCGTCGGCGCGAATGGTCAGATTCATATCCCCAGAGAGCGCAGGCTGCCACTCATCAAGTGGTGGAATCGTAACCTCGCGCTCTTCCTCTAGACTACTTTGCTGCAACAATCTATCCAGATTCATCACCCACCTCGCTCATCATATCGGTGACACTACCTGGCTACAAAAGCCCGGACTGAGCCAGCGCTTGCTTAACATTGGCGGGCGCATCGGGCGCAGCGGCACGGAACAGCTGATAAAAGTTGACGGTGGTCTGCATCGCGACCTCATCAACGCTAATGCCCCGCTCATTGGCAATGCACTCGGCGACTTCTACCACCCACGCTGGCTGGTTGGGCTTGCCGCGATAAGGCACTGGCGCTAGGTATGGGCTGTCGGTCTCAATCAGCAGGCGATCCAGCGGCAGCTGACGGGCAAGCTCACGCAGCGATGCGGCATTACGAAAGGTAATGATGCCGGAGAGTGAAATATAAAAGCCTAGCGCTACTGCTTCACGGGCCATCGCCAAGTCTTCCGTAAAACAGTGTAATACACCGCCCACACGCGGGTCGCTATATTCGCGCAACAGTTCGAGGGTGTCTTGCTTGGCTTCCCGGGTATGAATAATCACCGGCAGCTCCAACTCCCGTGCGGCCAGCAAATGGCGCTTAAAGCGCTCACGCTGTACCTCGACAGGCACGCTGCCGGCGTAGTGGTAATCGAGACCGGTTTCACCAATCGCTACCGCGCCATACTGCTCGGCGGCGTCAGTGATATCCGCCACGCTAGGCTCGCTAACCGGCGTATGCAAGGGGTGCAGGCCTGCGGAAATTACCACGTCCTGATGGGCGCGGGCGATTGCCGCCAGCTGCGGCATATCCTCTAAAGTAACGGCAACAGCCAGAAACTGACTCACATGCGCTGCGCGGGCGGCCGCTAGGGTGGCGGCAATATCGCCCCCGTGGGTTTGGTCGGATAAGCGATCTAAATGACAGTGGGAATCGACAAACATGCAGGTCTCAATAACGGGTGGGTAAGCGTTTTAACCATTGGGGTCAGAGCGTAAACGACGGTGCCGCTTTGTCTAGTTGACCGGCTAGCAGCGTCTCAATGCGATCACGCACGGGATAATCTTCCTGACTAAAATGCAGGCCAATGCCCGGCATACGCCGTCCGCTCACGCCAGCGGGGGATACCCACACCACATATCCAGAAAGTGAAAGTCGTTCACTTTCCCCCGGCAGTGTGAGCAATAAAAATACCTGCTGACCAAGCGCGTAGGGCGTCTGAGTGGGAACAAAAATCCCACCACGATCCAGAAAAGGCATATACGCGGAAAGCAGTGTCGGCACATCCGGAACGGTAAGAGAAAGCGCTTTCTGAGCTGCCATGAAGACCTCGCTGCCTTGCCTGAGGTAGCAAACGTTAAGATAAGAAAGTGCTCACTACTAGGAGCGCAATAGCGCTGCCCAGCGCACTAGCCATGCTTCTAACACTAGCTGGGGGTTGGGATTAGCCCCCACCGCCAGCAAGCGACGCTGCTCACGGGCGTAATCCAATAAACGAAACCAGTCTTGTACGCGACCATTCTTGACCGCCTGGCGGTAGAGCGGCTCAAGATCGGGATTATGCAACACCGCGGCTTCCCCGGATAAGCCCAATCGAATCAGGTCTTCCAGCCAAGCGATACCGTACCATAAGATGGCATCAATCGCCTGGCGATCCAAGCGGGCCGCTTCTGAAACTGGCTCCGCGCCGCGTACTAACTGTTCAAAGCTGTCGTGGATTTGGTGGCGCAAAGCGCGCTCTTCGGGGGCGGCTAGCTCTACTGCGAGAAGAGGCAGGCCGCCAGCGACCTGCCACCAAAAGTAAGCTTCATCCACGCTGCCCAACTGTTCAATTAGCCATCCGCGACATGCTTCAAAGGTAACGCTAGGCAGCGACCACTGCTGGCAGCGGGAGCGAATCGTTGGGAGCATCCGCGACGGTACGTCGGAGAGCAAAATAAACAGCGTTTTATCGCCGGGCTCTTCAAGGCTTTTAAGCAGCGCATTGGCGGCAGCCGTGTTCATAGCCTCGGCGGGAGCAATCACAATTACCCGATAGCCGCCTTGCTGGGCCGTTTGCGAGACAAAACGGTTGACCTCGCGGATCGGGTCAATACGGATCTGGCGTTTGCCCTCTTCCGGCGAGACACGCAACAAGTCTGGGTGGTACCCGGAGGCCAACATGGCGCAGCTATGGCAATGGCCGCAGGCTTGATCCGCAGGCTTGGCGCATAGGGTGCGGGCGATTAACGCCTCGGCCAGCTGCTGCTTACCCACGCCATGAGCACCGTGAATCAGCAACGCGTGGGGAATTCGCCCCCCCTCAGCCAAACGCATTAATTGCTGCCAGGTGGCCTGATGCCAGGGCATAACGCCAGTTAACACCATGCGGTTACTCGCGCAGACAGGGTTTGCTCGATTTGTGCCTGAACATCCACTAACGCGTGCTGGGCATCAATCACTGCAAAACGCTCGGGGGCTTGCGCCGCACGCGCCAGATAGGCTTCACGCACCGCCTGAAAGAAGTCGCCTTGTTCCTTTTCAAAGCGGTCCCGCTGTTCTTGGCGATCGTTCAGGCGTGACTCTAAGCGCTTTGTGGCAGCTTCTTTGGGCATATCCAGCAGTAACGTCAGATCAGGCGCAAGCCCTTGCTGAACAAACGCTTCGAGAACGGCGATACGCTCCTTGGCAATGCCTCGCCCACCGCCCTGATAGGCAAAGGTGGCATCGGTAAAGCGATCGCAGACCACCCAGGCGCCACGCGCCAGCGCAGGCAGAATTTTTTCTGCTAAATGCTGCGCTCGTGCAGCGAACATGAGCAGCAGCTCTGCGTCCACGTGCAGCGGTTCTTGCGGGGCGGGGTCCAGCAGTAGTGCACGAATGGCTTCGCCACGAACGGTGCCGCCCGGCTCACGGGTGCGCACCACTTCCAGCCCCTGAGCTTCTAAACATTCGGCGACAAAGCTCACGTTGGTGGATTTTCCCACGCCTTCGCCGCCTTCCAGCGTAATGAAGCGTCCACGCTTAGTCATCATGCTCCCTTACTTTGGTGTTTGATCAATGATGGCTGATGGATCATGACGTTTACCGATTACGAATGTAGCGGTTAACGGCGTTATTATGTTCGCGCAGCGTACGCGAGAAATGATGCGTGCCGTCACCGCGAGATACGAAATAGAGCGTTTCCCCTGGCAATGGATTCACCGTCGCCTCTAACGAAGCGCGCCCCGGCAGAGCAATCGGCGTGGGGGGCAGGCCGTCAATCACATAGGTATTATAAGCGGTTGCTTCCCGCAAATCGCTGTGGGTAATCTGGCCTTCATAGCGCTCGGCCATTCCGTAAATCACCGTTGGATCGGTTTGTAAGCGCATGCCCTGTTCCATACGGCGTTTAAATACCCCGGCAATCTCCGGCCGTTCTTCGGGCGCGCCGGTTTCCCGCTCAATGAGGGAGGCCATGATCAACGCCTCGTAAGGGGAGTCAATAGTGAGATCATCATCGCGCTCTGCCCATACTTCTTCCAGAATACGCTCCATGCGCTGCAAGGATTGGCGCAAAATATCCACGTCGCTCATGCCTAGGTGGTAGCGATAGGTATCGGGGAAAAACCAGCCCTCCGGAAAGGTGCCTTCACGGTCGAGCAGCGTCATCACCTCTGCATCGCTCATATCAGCGGTACGATGATCAAGCTTAGGCGCCGTATTCAGCAGCTCGCGCATTTGCCTAAAGGTCCAGCCCTCTGGAATCGTCAATGGGTAGCTAACCACGTCGTTACTGCCCAACAGGGCCATCATCTCAAGACCACTCATGCCCGGTAACAAGCGGTACTCGCCGCTGCGTAGGCGCGGTACACGGTCAGGCTCGATGCGTGCTAACAGCTGAAAAGCCCAAGCGTCATCTAGCACGCCCTGCGTCTCTAGTTCCCCCACCACTTGGTTAAACCCGGCACCCGAGGGAACTTGATAGAGCATAGGCTCATCAAGGGCGAGCGGCGTCTCTAAACGGCTCTGCCAATAGGCATAACCACCTACCGCAGCAGCAGCCCCTATCACCACCACTACCAAAAAAGCGGCTAATAACCGTTTCACCATGACACCTCAAAGACCGTTGTAGAGCGATATATTTTTAAATCTTAATATTTACGGAAAGTCATACTTGGCAACGAACGCTAAAGAATCGACGTCTCGTAGCCTAATAAGGGATGCGCTAAACACTGAAGTGGATCGCTGGCAGGCAAGCGCCAGCGCTGTAGCTGTGAACCATTAGCAGAAAGCAGCGTGGTGACAGGCCACACGCCCTGTACCGAATTAGCCACCCAAAGTTGATCAACAACGCTTAGTTCACCCAGCGGCAAGGCAGCCTGAGTCACAACGCCTTGATCAATCAACGCCGCGCGCAGCGTACCGGCCACACCGCACTGGTCAAGCAGCGGGGTAAACAGCCCCCCCGCCTGCTGCCAAAAAACATTCATGCTGGTGGCTTCCACTACACTACCAGCGCTATCAGCAAGCAGTCCTTCTGCGATACTGACATCACGCCATTCACGACGCGCCAGCACGTTTTCCAAACGATTCAGATGTTTAATGCCCGCCAAACGCGGCTGGTGACCAAGTCGCAAGTCACAAAGCCGTACCTTAACGCCTGCCTCCCAACGCTTAACCATTGGCTGGAAAGGCGTGCGTCGGCTAAGCAAACGGGGTGTAACGTTATCAGGTTCGGCGTAGCCGCGGCCCCCACTACCTCGGGTCAGTATGAGCTTAAGCACTTCGAGCTCAGCGGTAGGTTCGCCCTGCCAGCATGCCTCAAGCGCCTCCTGGCAAGGGAACGGTATCCCTAAACGATCACAGCCTAGCGCCAGACGTGCTGTGTGATAGCGCCACAGTACAGGTGCGCCAGCGCGCAGCAGCACCGTTTCGAACAAACCATCACCATACGCTAGGCCGCGGTCATCGAAAGGCACCCAAGCATCAGCAGAGGCTTGATGATCAAAATACACTGGGCGCGGCCTCATCGTTTACTAGACTTTCTTAAACAGCAGCGAGCCGTTAGTACCGCCAAAGCCAAACGAGTTGGAAAGCGCCATATCGATTCGCATATCTCGCGCGGTATGCGGCACGTAATCGAGGTTGCAACCTGCCTGGGGGTTATCCAAATTGATCGTAGGCGGCGCTACCTGATCACGAATGGCCAAGATACTAAATACCGCCTCTACCGCACCAGCGGCACCCAGCAGATGGCCAATCATTGATTTTGTCGAACTTACCGCCACGCTCTTGGCAGCTTCGCCCAGGACGTTCTCAATGGCACGACTTTCAGCTAAATCGCCTGCGGCGGTAGAGGTGCCGTGAGCATTAATGTAGTGAACCTCAGACACGTCCACCTGGGCATCTTTGATCGCGTTGCGCATCGAAAGCGCTGCGCCACGGCCATCTTCCGGGGGCGACGTCATGTGATAGGCGTCATCGCTCATGCCAAAGCCAACCAGCTCAGCATAAATATTTGCGCCGCGAGCCTTCGCATGCTCATACTCCTCCAACACCAGCACACCGGCGCCGTCGGATAACACGAAACCGTCTCGCTCGGCGTCCCAGGGACGGCTGGCCGCTTCAGGGTCATCATTGCGCGTTGAAAGCGCACGCGCGGCTGAGAAGCCGCTAAGGCCTAACGGCGTCGTCGCCATCTCAGCACCGCCACAAATCATCACATCGGCGTCGCCATAGGCAATCGTACGCGCACTGTAGCCAATATTGTGGGTCCCCGTTGTACAGGCGGTGGTAATCGCGATATTCGGCCCTCTAAAGCCATGCTGGATCGCCATATTGCCCGATATCATATTAATGATAGAGCCCGGCACAAAGAACGGCGAGACCTTACGCGCGCCACCTTTGTTGAGTGCATTATGGTTATGCTCGATCATCGGCAACCCACCAATGCCTGAGCCAATCGCTACCCCAATACGGTCAGCATTTTCCTCAGTGCATTCGATACCCGAATCGTCAACAGCCTGGGCACCAGCCGCCATGCCGTATTGAATAAATAAATCCATCTTGCGGGCATCTTTAGGATTTAAATACGGACTGATGTCAAAGTCTTTAATCGAACCACCGAAGCGAGTGTTAAAACCGCTGGTATCGAAATGCTCTATGGGCGTAATACCGCTTTTACCAGCAACGATATTGGCCCACGACTCATCCACCCTATTGCCCACTGGGGTCACCAGGCCTAACCCAGTTACCACTACCCTTTTCCGTGCCATAAGCTTTCCTCCAGGCATCCATGGTGACGCGACCCACTTGGGGTCATCTGCTGCTTAAATTTGGTCAACAGTATAACGGAGATTGAACGTTATAAGCAGTGTGGCAGCAAAGCAAAAAAGCCGCCCTGAAAAAGGACGGCTTTTAAGGCGGGCGATAATCACCCCACCTAGGTTCGATGCATCAACGCAGCCCTACTGGTGAGAGTTTACGTAATTGATAGCCTCTTGAACCGTGGTGATCTTCTCAGCTTCTTCATCGGGAATTTCAGTGTCAAATTCCTCTTCCAAAGCCATTACCAGCTCAACGGTGTCGAGCGAATCAGCGCCCAAGTCTTCTGTAAAAGAAGAGCTGTTTTGGATGTCTTCTTCTTTAACGTTCAGGCGCTCCGCTACCACTTTCTTCACGCGCTCTTCAATAGTACTCATTAACGTACTCCAGTCGTTCACATTAGCCGTTTTTGATAACCAGCTATTTGGAAACCGCAAGCCAAAAGCTGCGGGGTAGTTTATAGACGCCCTTAGGTCGACGCAACCGCCAAACCTAAGGCCATCAACGCATATTCATGCCGCCATTCACGTGAAGTGTCTCACCGGTGATATACCCGGCGGCATCACTGGTTAAAAACCCCACCGCGGCGGCGATCTCTTCCGGCGCACCTAAACGGGCCAACGGAATTTGTTTAAGCAGCATCTCGTGCTGCGCTTCCGGCAGCGCCTCGGTCATATCGGTGGCAATAAAGCCCGGTGCCACTGAATTCACCGTAATCGCCCGCGAAGAAACTTCGCGAGCCAATGCCCGGCCAAACCCTTCCATACCCGCCTTAGCCGCAGCATAGTTAGTTTGACCCATGTTGCCCATGGTTGCCACTACCGAGCTGATCGACACAATACGCCCAAAGCGCGCTTTAGTCATGCCCCGCAAACAAGCTTTACTGACACGATAGACAGATTTAAGGTTGGTATCCATAACGGAATCCCACTCGTCTTCTTTCATGCGCATCAGCAAATTGTCACGGGTGATACCAGCATTATTGACCAAAATGGTCGGTGCACCAAAGCGCTCCGTAATAGTTTTTAATACACCATCAATGCTGGCTTGATCGGTCACATTGAGGCACAGACCCGCGCCTTCAATGCCGTTTTGCTTCAAATAGGCATCAATTTTCTCAGCGCCTGATTCACTGGTCGCTGTGCCAATGACGATACGCCCCTGGCGACCCAGCTCGTAGGCGACTGCCTGACCGATACCACGACTCGCCCCTGTTACCAGAGCAACTCTACGTTCTTGTGTCATAACGTTCTGCCTTTAACCGAGTTAACCAGCAAGGATAGTGCAATCAAGAATAGGCCAAGACCATACCCCATATTCACCCCTTGTCAGTTAACGTTTCACGCGCCAGCTCCAGCGCGGCAATCAAGCTGTCAGGATCATTCACCGCCAGCCCCTTACTGCCCTTCACGATACGCTTATTGAGCCCTGTCAACACCTTTCCTGGACCACACTCAATAAACACTTCTACACCCTGATCCGCCATTGTTTCAACGCAAGAGCTCCAGCGCACCGGCTGATAAAGCTGTTCAATAAGCCGCGTTTTGAGCGTAGCAATATCGGCGTGCGCCTGCGCGTCGACATTTTGAACCACGGTGTAGCGCGGGGTACGCAGTTCAATCGTCTGCATCGCCGCCGCCAAACGCTCGGCAGCTGGGCGCATTAATGCACAGTGCGAAGGCACTGAAACGGGCAGCGCCATGGCACGCTTGGCCCCTGCTTCTTGGCAGGTAAGCATCGCCCGCTCAACGGCCGCTTTGGACCCTGCGATGACTACTTGGCCAGGGGAGTTATAGTTGACAGCAGAAACCACGTCGCCTTGGGCAGCTTTTTCGCAGGCAGCCTCAACGGCATCGTCTGCCAAGCCTAGTATCGCCGCCATTCCCCCTTCACCCGCGGGCACCGCTTCCTGCATTGCTTCGCCACGCAGGCGCACCAAATTTACGCCCTCGGCAAAGCCCATCACACCAGCGCACACCATCGCACTGTATTCGCCCAAACTATGACCAGCCATCACACTGGGGCGAGGCCCTTCCAGCTCCTGCCATACGCGCCAGATAGCGACGCTTGCAGAGAGCAGCGCAGGCTGGGTGCAGGCGGTGGCATTAAGCGCCGCTTCCGGGCCCTCTTGGACGACTTTCCATAAGTCGTAGCCCAACGCTTCTGACGCTTCCTCAAATGTCGTTCCCACCACACTATAACGCTCGGCTAGCTCTCGCAGCATTCCAAGCTGCTGAGAGCCTTGCCCGGGGAAAATGAGGGCAAGGGGTTGAGACATGTTGTTCACCTTTGCTCTTTTAGGCATTTGCTCATATGAGCGATAGGCAAGGTTATTGGCACATCCTAATGCCATCTATAACCCGCAAAAAAAACTAGCAGTATTATTATCCAATCACGTCGATCAGAAATCATCGGCTACAAAGATGACGCCTGCCAGCGGCCTGCAATACGCGCAGGCAAGTCATGTTCGACTTCTTGCAGGGCGCGATGGATAGCGTAGTAGAAACCATCAGCGTGCGCACAGCCGTGACTTTTCACCACGATACCTCGCAACCCTAACAAGCTGGCACCGTTGTAGCGCACAGGATCAAGCTCTTGCTTTAATCGCTTCAACACAGGCTTGGCCAGTAGGCTTGCCAAACGACCGCTTAGCCGCGATTCAAACGCCAACTGCACGCGCTCTACCAGCATACTCGTCAAACCTTCGCTTGCTTTTAGAACGGCATTACCTACAAAACCGTCGCACACTACCACGTCGAGCTGGCCTTTAAACACATCGCCGCCCTCCGCGTAGCCGTGGTATACAAAGGGATCGCGACCCGCGCGTTCACGCAGCAAACGATCCGCCTCCCGCACGCTTGCACTGCCTTTGGTAGCTTCGGCACCCACGTTAAGCAGCGCAACCCGAGGCTGAACCGTGCCGTCGACACACTGCGCCATCGCCGCGCCCATCAGGGCAAAATCAACTAGCCGATGCGCGGGCGAGTCTACGTTGGCACCCAAATCTAATAAATAGCAGCGGCCGCCATTGCGCGCGGGAATGGCGGTACTGATCGCGGGACGAGACACGCCCTCGACCATACCTAGCTCGCGTCGCGCCAGCGCCACCAGCGCGGCCGTACTGCCCGCACTGACGCCAGCAACTGTATCTCCTAGCGCAACGCTTCGCAGCATCTGGCCCATGCTGGTTGCCTGCCCTCTGCGCAGCGCCCAGGCAGCCGTTGCCGATGATGCAACGCTATCTGGCGCATCATAGACCACTAAACGTGACGTTGCCGCAGCCAAGGGCCGCGGCAAGCGTGATAGTTCAGCAGCAATTTGCTGATGCGGGCCAAACAGGACCAGTTCAAGGTGGGGATGTTCCACCGCCGCCATGGCGGAGCCTGCGATAATCGCCTGGGGGCCTTGGTCACCCCCCATCACATCAATCGCTAGGCGCATACCGCACCGAGTCCGTTGAGCCGCTTAGTAACGCAATTGAGGCTTATACCTCAATCACTTTACGCCCACGGTAAAAGCCGTCCGGAGAAACGTGGTGACGCAGGTGAGTGGTACCGGTTTCTTTGTCCTGAGACAGTGTCGCTGCGGTCAGCGCATCGTGGCTACGACGCATGCCGCGCTTGGAACGAGTTTTACGGTTCTTTTGAACTGCCATGGGGTTTACTCCAAGGTATTTAAGGTAAAGGGTGCTTATTTTTTGCCTTTCAAGGCATTAAGCACCGCGAAAGGGTTTGTCGCTGACGTTGTGTCTGACGCCGCGCCTTCTGTTTTGCTGACCAGCTGCTCCGCCGAGACATAACAGTCGGCTTCATCGTGATAAACCACCTGGGGCAGACTGAGAATTAATTCATCCTCTACTACCGTCAGAAGGTCCAGCTGTTCCTTTTCCACTAGCACCGGTTCATGACTGGCAGGCAGCTCGGACGCTAAGGCTTCGTCAGTGACCATGCCAAGCAAAAAGTCGCTGCTTACCTGTTGGGGCAGCGGCACTAGGCAGCGGCGACAGGCAAGCGCTAACGTCGCCTGCAAGTGGCCACGAATTTCACGGCGACCTTGAGCATCGACGCCAAACTCAAGCACGACATGACAGTCGCCGGTTTGGGCACCCGCTTCTTCGGTAAGACGTGGCAGCTTATCAAGCGCTACCAAGCCTTCGATTCGTTCGTGGCGGGCTGCAAGCTTATAAGGCTCAACCCGACTGGGGAGTTGTGAGGTCAACATAGGCGCGCAATGATAGGCACTCCCCCCGTTGGTGTCAAAGCCGTCGTTATATTTCTGCATACTTTCCTCAATAAATAACCTGCATAGGCTGCCATTAAGCCGCCTACATACACCTCTTCGTGGTTTCGCTACACTCCATCTTTTGGCTTTCAAAAGCGTTACAAAGCAATTCAGGAGATAGTTGTGACCTCAGCATCCTTGAAAGAATCCTCGCCAGCCGAGCTTGTACTTGCCTCCAGCTCACGTTGGCGCCGCGCGCTACTGGACCGCTTGCAACTCCCCTACCAGTGCCTTTCGCCGCAGATCGACGAAACCCCTTACAGCGGCGAAACGCCCCATGCCCTGGTGCATCGGCTGGCATTGAGCAAAGCTAACGCCGTTGCCGCTCGCTTTCCCCAGCACTGTATTATCGGCTCCGACCAAGTAGCGGTCTTTGAGGGTGATATTCTTGGCAAACCGCATACTGCCGAAAAAGCCTGCGCCAACCTGGCTCGTTTCTCGGGTCAGCGGGTCACCTTTTTAACCGGTTTAGCGCTACTGGATACACGGCATCAGCGCCATCAAGTTCACGTCGAGCCCTTCGAGGTGGTGTTTCGCACATTGAGCACGCCGGAAATCGAAAACTACGTCGCCAAAGAGCAGCCGCTAGACAGCGCTGGCAGTTTTCGCATGGAAGGCCTAGGCATTGCACTGTTTGAGAAGCTGGAAGGCCGTGACCCCAACGCACTGATCGGACTGCCACTGATTGCGCTTTGCGACATGCTACGCCAAGCAGGCCTGGACCCGCTTGGCGCTCACTAACCAGCCGACCCTAAAAAGCTAGAAGCGCATAGGCGAGCTGGGCGCACTCACGCCCAGTGCCTCTGCTGCCATCTGGGTAAAACGCCGCGTAAAACGCTCAAACGGGTCTAGGCTCGGGGTGTAGTCCACCCAATCGGTGTTACCCACTTGACTACGAGACAGCTGTTCGAGGCTACCCAACTGATCGACCAAGCCCAGCTCAATGCTTTGCTCACCACTCCAAATCAGCCCCGAGAAAATATCCGGGCTATCGCCGAGCCGCTCACCGCGCCCGGCGCGCACGTCATCAATAAACTGGCGATGGGTTTGGCTGAGAACGCCCTGCCAGAACTGCTCTGCTTCTTCATCTAGCGGCTGAAACGGATCAAGGAAGGCCTTATTCTCACCAGCGGTAAGCACGCGACGCTCAACACCTAGACGCGATATTGCCTCCTCAAAACCAAACCCCGCGTAAATGACACCAATTGAACCCACTAAGCTCACCGGCGAGGCCACAATCTCGTCAGCCGCAGCGGCAATGTAATAAGCACCGCTGGCACCAATATCCTCAATCACCGCAATAATGGGCTTATCGCCCTGATCACGCAGGCGCATGATTTCAGCATAGATGCGCTGAGACTGGACCGGACTGCCGCCGGGGCTGTTAATGTGCAGCACTACGGCGGCAGCGCTCTCCGCCTCCCAAGCACGGCTTAAACCTTGAATGATACGCTCCGCATTGGCCGGTGAGTCGCTAGCGATCACTCCATTGACTTCAACAATACCCAAGTGTCGCTGCGCGGGGGTAGAGACACTCGGCGAGTCCCAAAACAGGCTGTAAAACGTGGTAAACAGTGAGGCCAATACGATGGCGGTTAGTATCAGTCGGAAAAACAACTTCCAGCGACGGGTGCGCCGCTGTTCGGTTAACACTCCGCCAACCCAGTGATCCAACATTTCTATTTGTGCCAACCGCTGGCGTTCGCGTAACGTCTCTGCATCGTCACCAGGCCAGCCAGCAGCAGACTCGGAACTGCTTTTTTTACCTGGAGTCACCTCTGGCCCTTGGGTCCAACGGTCCTCTTTTGGCTGTGTATCGTGCGGAGAATCGCTAGGCTGATCGCCAGCGTCACCTTGGCGTGTTTGATCGTCGCTCATAAAATATCCTTATGCAGACTCAGGCCACTTAACCGTGCAGCCAATCAAAGAGTTCATCTACGTTGTGGGCTATCCACTTGGGGTGGCTAAGCGCCAAACGCGACGGGGTATGCACGCCATAAGTCACCCCTACACTATCCATGCCAATTGCCCGCGCCATTTCCAGATCGTACTCAGTATCACCCACCATCACCGCCCGCTCGACAGGCACTGAAAGTTCAGCGAGCAGCTCTGAAAGCATCTGCGGGTGCGGCTTAGAACGGGTTTCATCGGCCGTGCGGCTGGCATGAAACCAGTCACCGCTGCCGGTTTCGGCAAAAATACGCGCTAGCCCGCGACGGCTTTTCCCCGTCGCCACTGCCAAGCGTTGCGCTTCACGACCGCGCAAACGGGCGATATGGGCTTCCACGCCGCTAAAAAAAGCCATCGGCGTGGTATTCGCCGCCACAAAGTGATGCGCGTAGCGCTCGCGTAGCCGTTCGGCCTGGGCAGGCAGAATGCCGGGGCACAGTTTGTTGATCGCCTCGGGCAACCCCAGACCGATAATCTCTTCGACCTCAGCGGATGTCAGCGCCCCCCACTCAGCCTCTAACGCGGCGGCCTGCATGCACGAGACAATACGCGGCACGGAGTCCATCAAGGTGCCGTCCCAATCGAAAATAATCAGCTCGTACTGCATGGCTGCTCCTCTGTTAAAGGCATAAAAAGTTAAAGAGTAAAGAGTGGAAGGACAAATCAACGACAAAAACGTTATTGACGAGCGCGTTTGAGCGCTTCTTCCAGGGCTTCGGGCAGCGGCGCTTTCACCGTCACCGGGCGACCATTGGTGGGTTCAGGGAAGGTCAGCGCTCGAGCATGCAAAAAAAGACGCCCAAGGCCCAGCTGCTTAGTAAGCAGACCGCTTTCACGAGTGGCGTACTTATCGTCACCCAACAGCGCATGGCCTGCATGGGTCGCATGAACGCGAATTTGGTGGGTACGGCCGGTGACTGGCTCAGCTTCAATCAGCGTGGCTTTTTCAAAGGTTTCAACTACTGAAAAATGCGTCCGCGATACTTTACCGTTGGGGTCTACCCGCACTCGACGTTCGCCGTTACCGGCGTCAAAGCGGTCCAAACGGGCACTTTCATAGGTCTTACGGGCTGGCCAACGACCGCTGACTAACGCCAAATACCGCTTGTCCATGCCGTGCTTTTTCAGCGACTCGTTCAGCGTAACCAGTGCATCGCGGGATTTAGCAAGCAGTAAACAGCCTGAGGTGTCTCGATCCAGACGGTGCACCAGCTCTAAAAAACTTAAATCATCGCGTACCTGGCGCAGCGCTTCGATCAAGCCAATTTTAACCCCGCTGCCCCCATGCACCGCCAAGCCAGAAGGCTTGTTGAGCACCATCCAGTCGGGGCCTTCCATAATGACGCTACCTACCAGAAGATCGCGTAAATTATCGCTCACTTCCTTCACCGCCTCGCGGGGCGCCAAACGTAGTGGCGGCACACGCACTAGGTCACCCGCTTGCAAACGATAATCAACCTTAACGCGCTTTTTATTAACCCGCACTTCCCCCTTACGCACAATACGGTAAATAAGCGCACGCGGCGCACCTTTGAGGCGCGTCATGAGAAAATTATCAATTCGCTGCCCTGCTTGCTCCGGGGCGATATCCACCCACTGTACTTCACGCCCTTCGGACATTCCCGCTTGCTCCTGCTGTAGCTCGATGACATCGGCCTTAAAATCGCATTCTAACGTAGACCCAAGCGCATTGCGTCAATTGCTGGTCGTTCTCTTTACTGTTATATTCCAAAACGTTCACCAGCCAAACGCAGAGAGCACTCTTGTCTAGCGCTAGCAACCAGTCGATAACAGCTATTTGCTTAGCAGAAAACTATTAACGCTGAGTTTGGTGAATGCGCCTGCCCGACTAACACGCAGGCCTGAACACGAAAAACGCCGCTAGTGTACGCATTGCACGTTTTTCCGGTATTAAAATCTGATCTTAAAAACTGATCTTAAAATGTAGCAACTCTGCCGCCCGTTTTTCATGTCGGCAGAGGAAATAAGCCTTGCCCTCAACGGCAGGCAGTAACTTAACAACGCCACGCCCAGAGCAGCGTCGCCTTTTCGTCACAAGGCGCTGACTGTCTCCGGGCGCCAAGTTCAACGCTGTGCCGGTGGCCGGCGTTGGTGAATCGATGAATGTCAGGTGTTGGCGGTGTCAGCAGGGCCGGTTGGATGTGACAGCCACCGGAATATGTCCTGCCTCCGCCACGTACTCAACGCCCAATTGGCCGGGTTGGCGCTAACGCCTACCCGGCTTGACGCGTCAGCATAGCAATGCGCCGAGCACAAGCACGCTGCAACCAGCGATTCGCCTACGTCTCCCCCTAGGCGGTTCGCCGACACGCAACGCTATGCGAGACACTATGAAACGGATGCTTATCAATGCGACCCAGCCCGAAGAGCTGCGCGTCGCATTAGTAGATGGACAACGCCTGTACGATTTAGATATCGAATCCGGCGCTCGAGAACAGAAGAAAGCCAACATCTACCGCGGCAAAATCACCCGCGTAGAGCCCTCACTTGAAGCTGCTTTTGTCGATTACGGCGCTGACCGCCACGGCTTTTTGCCGCTCAAAGAGATCTCAAAAGAGTACTTTGTGAGAGACGTTTCTGGACGTCCCAGCATTAAAGAAGTACTCAAAGAAGGCCAGGAAGTCATCGTTCAGGTTGACAAAGAAGAGCGTGGCAACAAAGGTGCCGCGCTAACCACTTTTGTTAGCCTAGCCGGCCGTTTTTTGGTGCTAATGCCTAATAATCCGCGTGCGGGCGGCATTTCACGGCGTATTGAAGGCGATGAGCGCAGTCAGCTCAAAGATGCCATGGGCCAACTGACCGTGCCCGACAAAATGGGCCTGATTGTGCGCACCGCTGGCATTGGCCGTAACCCGGAAGAACTGCAGTGGGACTTGGACTATCTGGTTCAGGTGTGGGAATCCATCACCACCGAAGCTGCCAAGCGCCCAGCCCCTTTCCTGATCTACCGTGAATCCAACGTCATCATTCGCGCGATGCGCGACTACTTGCGTCAAGACATTGGCGAAGTATTGATCGACAGCCCCGAAATTCATGCTGAAGCGCTGGCCTTTATTCGCCAGGTGATGCCGTCTTACCAGCAAAAGATCAAGCTGTACGCGGATGAAGTACCGCTATTTTCGCGTTTTCAAATTGAATCGCAAATCGAGACCGCTTATCAGCGCGAAGTAAAACTTCCCTCTGGTGGCTCGATTGTGATCGACCACACAGAAGCGCTGGTCTCCATCGATATCAACTCCGCCCGGGCCACCCGCGGCAGCGATATCGAAGAGACCGCCCTGCAAACGAACTCCGAAGCCGCCGATGAAATTGCCCGTCAGCTACGCCTGCGCGATATTGGCGGCTTGGTGGTGATCGACTTTATTGATATGGGGCCTGCGCGCAACCAGCGTGAAGTTGAAAACCGCATGCGCGATGCACTGAAACTGGACCGCGCGCGAGTGCAAATCGGCCGTATTTCGCGCTTTGGTCTGATGGAAATGTCCCGCCAGCGGCTGCGCCCCTCGCTGGGTGAAACCAGCGGCGTGGTCTGCCCACGCTGTAACGGCCAAGGCACCATTCGCGACGTGCGTTCGCTTTCGCTGTCGATCATGCGCCTGATTGAAGAAGAGGCCATGAAAGAGAATAGCGCCCAGATTCGCGCTATTTTGCCAGTACCGGTAGCCACCTACCTGCTTAATGAAAAGCGTAGCGTACTCGCCGATCTTGAGTCGCGCCAGGGTGTGCGTGTGGTACTGCTGCCCAATCCCGAGATGGATACGCCGCACTACGACGTACAGCGTCTACGCGATGACCATCTGGACGAAGATGACACGCAAAGCCTATCGAGCTTTGAACTCTCCACCGACACCGAAGTCGGCAAAGAGCCAACGCCCAGCTTCGTACCCCCGGCAATGCGGGCAGAAGCCGCGGTAAAAAGTGTCAGCCACAACGCCCCTGCGCCAGCTTCGTTGCAAAGCGAAGAGCAACCGCCAACGGCTGCTCCTTCAGCTGAAGCAGCACCGGTTGCCAACGAGCAGCCCAGCGTTATTGGCCGCTTTATGCGCAGCTTCGCCAAATTATTGGGTGGCGACGAGGGAACTACTGATCCCACGCCAGCGCCCAAGGCTGAAACACCGGCACCGCGTAAGCAGAGCGAACGCAAGACCCATCAGCGCGGTAGCGAGACGCGCCAGAAATCATCGCGCGATGAGCAGGGTAACACCAGCAATCGAAACGAACCGCGCAGTGAGAACGCGAGCAAAGCCGAGTCGAAAAGCAGCGAGCAACGCGACAACACGCCGACGCCGAGTCCTGCCGGTGACGATAATAGCGATAAGCGCAGCGGCCCCAGCCGTACCCGCAATCGCCGCCGCCACCCCCAACAAGACGATGCCAATGGGCAAGCGTCGAGCCAGAAAGCGCCACGTAAAGATAGCCAAGCTGACAGCTCTTCCAAAGACGGCGCTGTCAAAGACAACGCGGCAAAAGAGAGTGGCAAGAGCAAGCCTAAGAAAGCTGCGCGTCGCGAGCCCGCGAGCGACAACAGCGCTGACGAACAGCGTGATGAGGCGGCCAAGCAGCCACAGCCAGCGGCTAAACAGGATGATGGCAAGCCAAAGCGGACGCGCAACAACCCGCGCAACCGCTCGCGCAGCCAAGCAATTAATCCCAAGGCAGAAGCTGAGCAGCTAAAACTTCAGGCCGAGGCAGCCCAAGCGCCTGAGGAAATGCCGACCCAGCCCAGCCAAACGCCCGCCGCAGAGGCGCCGGTGGAAGAATCGGCAAATTCAGCGCCGATTAGCGACAACGCCCAGCGCGAGGAAGGCACAAAAGCCTCCGAAACGGCTGAAGCTGATAGCACTGAGGCTCAAGCTGGTAGCACGACGGAATCACCCGAGCAAGCCGACAGCAGCACCACCGCTGAGCGGCCGGCGGCTGAGAATGCCAAAGCGCGCAAGTCGACGCGTCAGCGTCGTCAGCCTGAAGCAGCCTCGGACGCCGACGCTAGTGAACCGGATGCTGCCCCCGCTCAAGCACCCGACGATGCCGTTGACGAAGCAGCTGCTACACCTGCTCACGCTGAAGACAAAGCCAGTGACGCACCCGCTGAAGCCTCTAGCACAGAAGCGCCTGACGCAGAAACGTCTGCCGCTGAAACGTCTAGTCTCAGCCACGATGCGCCCAAAGCGGAGAGCCAACGGCCCGAAGATAGCCAGCCCGAGGCATCAAGCGAGGCTCCCCAACAGGCCGCCAGTGCTTCTGAGGTAGCGGACACTCAACCAGCGTTACAGGAGGTTGCAGAGCCCTCTAAAGCAGAATCTTCTCAGGCAGACCAACCGCAGGCGCCAGAAACGCAAACGGCTGAGCCTGAAGCTGCACAGCCCGTCAGCGAAGCAGCCGCCGAGACACCCACTGAAGCAGCTTCAGAAGCGCCCGCTGAAACGACCGAAACGCCTAGCAAAGCGACTGGCTTAGCAAGTGGTGAAGCAAGTGGCGAAGAGAGCATGCCCAAACCGCGCCGTCGTCGCACCCGGGCCCACAATGACCCGCGCGAGAAGCGCAAACAGGCGCAGCAAGACACACGCTCCGAGTAAGTCGGTCGTCTGTTGTAGTAACAAAAATCCCCGCTTCGGCGGGGATTTTTGCGTTATGAAAGGTCCACTGGAAAAAGCGTCAAGGAGTGATTAACCGCGGCTCTAGCTCCAACCGCACAGCAAAGCGCGCCTCAACCCGGTCGGCAATATAGTTCGCAATCCTCATCAACCCCTTGCGGTCACCGCCGCCAAAGTGCACCAGCACCAGCGCTTGATGCTGATGCACACCAAATGCACCGTCACGCATGCCTTTCAAGCCACACTGATCAATCAACCAACCTGCCGCCAGCTTAGCCCGCCCGCCTCCCTGAGGAAAATGCGGCATCGCCGGATACTGACGCAGCAGCTGTGCCACCTGCTCATCGGTTACTAGCGGGTTTTTAAAAAAACTACCCGCATTGGCAAGCTCCTGTGGGTCCGGAAGCTTTTCGCGACGAATGGCGCATACCGTTTCAGCTACTGCAAGCGGCGTGGGTGCGCTGGGTGTGCGTGCGGCGAGATCACCATAGCCAAGCCGAGGGGCTGGCGTACGCGACAAACGCAGCACCAGCTGGGTAATCACCACTCGACTGGCCAGTTCGCCTTTAAAGATACTGTCACGATAGCCAAAAGCGCATGCTTCAGCGCTCAACCAATAGACGCGGCCGCTGGTGAGTTCCATTACCTGTACCGCTTGCAGGGTGTCAGCAAGTTCAACGCCGTAGGCGCCAATGTTTTGCACCGGCGCGGCACCGCAGCTTCCTGGAATTAGCGCCAGGTTTTCGATCCCCCACAGGCCGTGCGCTGCCGTTGCCATGACCAAGCGGTGCCAATTAACCCCGGCGCCAACATAAACCAGCACCTGCCCTTGATGCTCGGCCAGCCACCACTGATTCAGCGCAGGGCGCACCACCAAACCGGGTAACCGTTCGGGGAGTAGCACATTGCTGCCGCCGCCTAACAGCGTCACTGGCCAGCCTTGCTGGCGCGCCTGAACGAATGCCGCGCGTAGTGCTGATAACGTTCCCGGCGCTACATAGCGCTCCGCTTGGCAAGGCAGCCTCAGCGTATTCGCGGTGGACAAATCGACATTGCTGAGAATATTCATCTGTTTAGCCACGCCGCTAGTCCCATTAAAGCTCACGTTTGAGCTGTCGAATCAGGCCTTCTGAGGCAGCTTCGATCATATCCAGAACGTTCTCAAACCACTCATCACCGCCAAAATAGGGGTCTGGGACTTCGGCACCGGGGGTACCAGCAAAATCCAAAAACAGCCCAATATACGATTGGCTATTGGCGGGCTTAAGGTCGCGCATAGCGCGTAAATTGTCCTGATCCATGCCCAGCACGTAGTCGAACTCAGCAAAATCCTGCTCGCTTAACTGACGAGCGCGCAGGTCACTCAAGTTAATTCCCCGGCGCTGCGCAGCCTCCTGCGCTCGCGTATCCGGCGCCTTACCTATATGCCAATTACCCACACCGCAAGAATCTATTTCAACGTCATTGGCCATCCCCGCCTGCTCCAAAGCGCGGCGAAAAACGCCTTCAGCAGTGGGCGATCGGCAGATATTTCCCAGACAAACAAATAACACTTTCAACACTGCTCTCCTTAAACGCTTGGCTGAGCAAGTAGCGCTCTTACCCGCGCTAGATCTTCGGCGGTATCGACACCCGAGGGGTTTAGCTCGCAGGCTAACGCCACTTGAATAATGTGGCCGTGCTGCAGCGCGCGCAGCTGTTCAAGCTGTTCGAGTTGCTCAAGGCTAGCAGCTGGCCAGTCTCGGTAGGCAGCTAGAAAGCTCGCACGGTAGGCATATAAGCCGATATGGCGCAGCCAGGCATCAGTCGCCAGCAGGGTCGGCGGCGCTTTGAAGTGCTCGCGGTCCCAGGGGATCGGCGCCCGGGAGAAATACAGCGCGCGGCCCTGCAGCGTGCGCACCACCTTGACCACGTTAGGATTAAACAGTGAGGCAACGTCGCTAATCGGCTCCGCCAAGGTGGCTATCGACGCTTCGGGGTCCTCGGCTAAGCGCAGCGCTACCTGGTCAATTAAAGCCGGTGGAATCAGCGGTTCGTCACCCTGCACATTGACCACCAGGGCGTCGTTCGCCAAACCTAAGCGCTCAGCCACTTCGGCTAAGCGATCGGTTCCCGAAGGGTGATCGTCGCGGGTCATAATCACTTCGGCCCCGTAAGGCAGCATGGCATCGACAATGCGGCTATCGTCAGTAGCCACCACAACTCGGCTGGCGTGGCTTTGGCAAGCGCGACGCCATACGTGAGCGATCATCGGCTCGCCAGCGATTTCCAGCAGCGGCTTACCGGGCAATCGCGTGGAGCCATAGCGAGCAGGCACCACGACGGTAAAGTCAGGTACACCCATATCAGACACCGTGCCGTCTGGAAAAACCATCAAGCGTCTCCCGAACGTCCTGGTGAGGTGTGCAATTTCTCATCGGCATCCATCGCGCGAGCCTCTTCCGGCAACATCACCGGAATCCCCTCTTGGATGGGATAGGCCAAACCATCGTAATGGCAGCGCAGCTCTTGAGCCTCGCGATCGTATTTCAACTTGCCGTTACATAACGGGCAGACCAGCATTGCCAGCAGCTCTTTATCCATTCGTGTGTCTCCTTTTGGAAAGTGCCGACAGCCGCGCTGCCAGCCAGTGCTCAAATTCTGATGGAAGCGTTGCTTCAACGTCTAATACCCAGCTATTGGCTGGTGCAAAAGCATGACACTTTACCGCGTCCTTAGCGGTCATAATAACCGGACGACGATGGCTAAAGTTTAGCGCCTCAGCGCTAAATCGCTGGTGATCAGCCAATGGGTGCCAGTCACCGGCTACCCCCAAAGCGCGCAACGTGCGAAAAAAACGTTCAGGATGCCCGATACCCGCTACCGCGTGCACCGGCAGCGTAAACGGCAGTGGCCCTAGTGGAAAGCGTACGCCATCGTTAACTCGGCGCCAGCACAGCGGGGCTAACTGCATGCTGGTGGTAGGCGCTTGCATTGGCAGCGGATGCTGCAAATCGCCGTTAACGATCACCGCATCCACGCGTTGTAGCCGACCAAACGACTCGCGTAGCGGCCCAGCGGGCAGGCAGCGCCCGTTACCCAATCCGCGGGCCCCATCGACAACGACAAGCTCGATATCGCGACCTAGTGCTAAATGCTGTAAGCCGTCGTCGCTCAGGATAATATCGCATCCCGCCTCGATCAGCGCCTGAGCGCCCCGCACGCGCAGGGGGTCCGCGACCACGGGTAGCCGCGTTTGCTGTGCGAGCATCAGCGGCTCATCGCCGCTCTCCATAACGCTGCTATGAGGGGTGACAAACAGCGGGTAATGTGGGGCTTTGCCGCCATAGCCACGGGTGACAATCCCCGGCGACCAGCCTTGAGACACTAGCCAATGAGCTAGCCAAGCGACCAGCGGTGATTTGCCCGTTCCGCCTAACGTAATATTACCGACGACGATAACCGGCACCGGCGCTTGCCAGACGTCTTTTTTACCCCGTCGGTAGGCGCTTTCACGCCTCGCCATGGCCCATTGATAAAGCGCGCCCAGCGGTTTCAACGGCCATAGCCAGCGGCTGCCTTGATAAGCGCCTTCCAGCCAGCGTTGGGCCAGCGTTCTCTTGGCTACGCTCATAGTGATGGGCTCATGTTAATCGGTTCATGGCGCGTCTTGAAACTGCAGCTGATGCAGCGCCGCGTAGGCACCATTGGCCTCCAGTAGCGCCTCGTGGGGCCCCTCTTCAACAATACGGCCTTGGTCCATCACCACAATCCGGTCGGCCCGCTCAATGGTCGACAGGCGGTGGGCAATCACCAGCGTGGTACGTCCTTCACAAACGCGCTCAAGGGCTTTTTGAATATAACGCTCAGATTCCGTATCCAGCGCCGAGGTAGCCTCATCCAGCACCAGTAACGGCGCATCTTTAAAGATCGCTCGGGCTATCGCCAGTCGCTGGCGCTGACCGCCGGAAAGCATCACGCCGTTTTCGCCTACGGTGGTGGCGTAGCCATTGGGAAGCTTGTCAATAAACTCATTGGCATAGGCGGCTTCGGCGGCGGCTTGAATGGCCTGAGGATCAGGATTGCTCACCCCATAAGCAATGTTATCGGCGATTGAGGCATTAAACAGCGTTACCTGCTGGGAGACCAAGGCAATTTGCTGGCGTAGCGGCCCCAGCGCGTACTCGTCAATATTAACCCCATCAATGCTGATACTGCCTTCGCTAAGCCGGTAAAAACGTGGCAGCAGACTCACCAGCGTCGATTTACCACTGCCCGAACGCCCGACAATTGCCACTAACTCGCCGGGTGCCAGGCGTAAATTAATGTTATGCAGCACATTAGGCTGATCATCGGCGTAGCGGAAGCTCACATTATCAATCACCACCTCACCGCTTAACCGGCTGGCGATGCGTTTGCCCTTATCTTTTTCAGGGGTCATATCGAGTAGCCCGAAGAGCTCGGAGGCGGCCGCTAACCCTTTTTGTATCTCACCGTTAATTTCGGTCAGTTGGCGGACTGGCTTAATCATAAGGGCCGCAGCAGTAATAAAGGCGACAAACTCTCCTGGTGTCATGTTCTCCATCAGCGAGGGTGCCATGGCGAGCCACACCAGCAGCGCCATGGAAATGGCCACTAGCATCAAAATCACCGGCGAACTAACCGCCCGGGTCATGGCTTCTTTCATACTCTGGCGGCGATTCTCTTCACTGACCCGTTCAAAGCGCTGCTTTTCATAGTCTTCCGCGCCGTGAGTACGCACTACGCGGTAACCCGACAGCGCTTCAGAGGCCACATGAGTGACATCGCCCATTGAGCTTTGAATACGCTTTGAGATACGCCGAAAACGCTTACTGACGTAACTCACGACCACAGCAATAATCGGCGTTACACCCAAAAAAAGCAGCGTTAACATCCAGTTGGTCCACAGCAGATAGAGCACCAACCCAATAACAAACAGGCCTTCGCGCAGAATAATCGTCACTGCCTTGGTGGCCGCCCCGGCGACTTGCTCAACGTGGTAGGTCACCCGCGAGACAAGCTGACCGCTGGAGTGGTGGTCAAAAAACCACCCCGGCAGATGCAGAAGATGACCAAACACGTCGCAGCGCAGGTTATGAATCACATAACGACCCACATAGGCCATAAAATAGGTGCTTAAAAAGGTACCTAACCCCCGAGAGGAAAACATAATGATGACAAATAACGGCAGCAAGAGCCGGAAAGCAGCATCCGGATTTTGAATACCATCAATTAAGCGCTTCATCATTTCCGCCAGCGCCGTACTTGACGCGGCATACACCACAAAACCAACTACCGCCAGCGCAAACGCGCGCCAGTATGGCTTCACATAGCCCAATAACCGCTTATAGATATTCCAACCTGAATCAGTCACATGCGCTCCTGGCAATATGTGCAGTGCGCAAGATTCTACCTGATGGCGCAACGCTTCAACACTGGTTGCGACGACCTGGCAGCTTGCGCGTTGTTGTCATCTGGATAGGATGGCCCGCGTCCAGCCAAAAACGCAGCGCCCCATCTTGATCCGTGCTCCACAGACAGCTAGCTTGCTGGCGAAAAAGCCGGACAACGGAATCCACCGGATGGTGAAACGAATTATCCCGCCCGGCACTAAAAATCACCTGCTGAGGCGCCACGCGACGCACGAACTGAACACCTGAACTGCTACCACTGCCGTGATGCCCGGCCACCAGCACATCGACCGGCGAGCCCACATCAAGCAAAAAGCGGCGCTCTACCTCACTACTCACATCGCCGGTGATCAATAGCCGCTGCTCGCCCACGCTCACCTCCAGCACACAGGAACGATCATTGGCAGACAACGCGTTAGCGCCCGCGGGCGGCCAAAGAAAGCGATAGTCAATGCCATCACGCTGCCACGCTTGCCCGCGCTGACAGGCAATACTCGACACTGGCAGCGCCTCGCCAACGGGCGCTATCCACTGGCTGACCTGATGATCGGCTAGCAACGCGTCAATGCCGCCCGCGTGGTCGTTATCGGCGTGGCTGACAATCACCTGATCAAACTGCTGCCCTGGCGACCATAACGCCTCCAAGGGCATAAAACCGCTCCGAAACTGCGGGCCGGTGTCATAAAGAAGCCGATAATGCTGGCTACGTAGCTCGATTAACTGCCCCTGCCCCACATCATGCACGCTGACTCTGAGCGCATTGGAGGGAACTGATGACGGCAGCGACCACCACGGCAGCGCTAAGGCCAGCGCAGTAGCCGCCAGCCGTAAACCTGGCATCACGGCAGGCAGCCCCCAGCATAACGACACCAGCAGCAACGCCAAGGCAAGCGGATACGCTAACGGCCGCTCAGGCTCCCAAAGCGGCCAGTGTTGAACCCCAAACGTCAGCAATATATGCAAAATATTGAGCGCCAATTCAAACAGCCACCACACCGCCTCTCCCACCCAGGGGAACGGCGCAAGCAGCCAACCCAGCAGTGCCGTGGGCACCATTACAGAGCTCACCCACGGCACGGCGACTAAATTAATCAACGGGGCGGCGGGTGCAACGCGCCCAAAGGCCACTAATACGGCGGCGGCCATCAGCGGCGCCAAGATTAGCTGAGTTCTGACCAGCGCCCAGCACCAACCTTTTATACCCTGCGGCCGTTGACGTCCCTGCCAGATCATAATCAGCCATGCCACGGCCACAAAAGATAGCCACATCCCCGGGCGCCATAGCGCCAGCGGATCAACCACCAGCACCAGCGCAAACGCCAACCACCAGCCTTGCCAGGGGCTCGGCGCGTGTCGCCCGCTGAGCACCCATAGACCAATTAAACTCATCACCATCGCCCGCATGGCGGGTGGGGCCATGCCAGCGAGCGCGGCATAGCCGACGCAGGCTAGTGCAGCCAACCACCACGGCCAAGTGCGCATGCGCCAGTTAGTTGGCGTCGTCAAACGGGCGCCAAACGTCGCCAATAGCAACACAAACGACGCCACCAGCCCGACATGCAGTCCCGACACCACCACCAGATGCGTGGTGCCGGTAGCATTCAGCAGTGACCAATCATCTTGGGTAAGCTGTTCGCTCTCGCCGAGCGTTAGCGCTGCCAACCAGCGCTTGGTTCGCTCATCAAGCGGCTGATCGGCTAAAAAATCCAGGGCTAGCTGGCGTATAGAAGGGCCAGCGGGAGATAGCCGCAGCGGCGGTGGTTCCAGGCGCAGGTAACCGGTGGCATGAATCCCTTCACGCCACAGCCACTGCTCATAATTGAAGGTACCGGGGTTGGCAAACCCGCTGGGCGGACGCAGGCGGAGGGTCATTTGCCATTGCTCGCCGGGTTTGAAAACGTCATCGCCATAGGCCGATACGCGCACTTTACCCAACATTGCGCAGCTTGGCCGCTTAACAGGCCCCTGACACTGATCAATACGTAATAACAGGCGCGTTGCATCGCCGTTCGGTTGGGCGGCCACAATAGTCGCCTCAACGGCGATATCTTCACCGCCTAGCCCCGCTGGCAGGCGGCTGCCCCATTCGCTTTGCACGCCGACAAACACCCACACCCCAATCAGTAGCCACACACCTAACCGCGGGCGCCACACCATGGCCAATAACGCCGCTAACGACAGCCCCCCGAACGCATTGAATGGCATGCCAGCAGCGATGCTATACCACGCAAAAAGACCTCCGATGAGCGCCGCAACCGCGGCTGGCATGGCAACGCCTAACCGCATAGGACCCTCCTTGGCGGGTGTTCATTGGTGGCTTAGCATAGCCGAAAGGCAATGCAATATGGATAATGGTCAATACCAATAAGTAAGAGTATCCGTTATGCCGCGCCGGTTCCTGCAGCGCTACATGCCCAAACCGGACACTATCAGGAAACAGCGCTCGTTACGCTTTATAGCGCCGTTGATTGCCGATCCGAGGTTGTGGCTTTTAACCCGCCGAAGCGTTGCCAATGCATTTAGCGTGGGCGTTTTTTGCGCGATGCTCCCCATCCCTTTTCAAATGGTGGTCGCGGCCCTGGGCGCTCGCGTAACCCGCTGCAATTTGGCCCTGTCGATTGGCTTGGTGTGGATTACCAATCCATTGACGATGCCACTGATCTTTTACGGTAATTACTGGATCGGCACCTTTATACTCGGCGCGCCAGTGCGCGAGGCCCCATCCCGGATTTCAACGCGTTGGATTGCCGAGCAAATGTACGACATTATGCCGCCACTGATCGTCGGCTCTTTGGTCACAGCGGTTATCCTAGCCATTGTTGCCAATATCGCTATTCGCCTTATCTGGCGTTGGCATGTCTCGCACCATTGGAAACGCCGCCGCCTAATACGACGGCAGCGGCGTGAGCAGATTGAAGCAGAGTTTGACGATGAGGCCTAATGGCTCAACTAGCTCATTAAGCCCCTGACGCTTATAACGCTGGCGTTTGCTCTACTAATTTCCCCGCATCCAGCTTAAGCACGCGGTCTTGGTGAGCCGCCATACTTACATCGTGAGTCACGATCACAAAGGCGCACGCGCTCTCTTTGGCCAGTTCATCCATCAATGCCAGAATAGTCGCTGCCGTGGTCTGATCCAGATTACCAGTCGGCTCGTCCATCAACACCAAACTTGGATCAGTCACCAGCGCCCGAGCAATCGCCACGCGTTGACGTTCACCGCCGGACAGCTCGCCAGGCTTATGGTCAGCGCGGGGCTGCATACCCACTCGCTCGAGTATCTGCATCGCCCGCTGCTCAGCCGCTTTCTTAGACTGGCCGCGAATAATCAGCGGCAAAGCGGCGTTTTCAACCGCAGTGAACTCTGCCAGCAAATGGTGAAATTGGTAAACAAACCCAATATAGCGGTTGCGAAAGCTGCCCAGCGCGGCTTCATTCAATCCTGACAGCGATTCGCCAGCGATGATCACGCCCCCCTCGCTGGGCCGATCGAGACCGCCCAATAGGTTGAGCAGCGTCGTTTTACCCGACCCGGAGCTCCCCACGATGGCAACGCGCTCGCCAGCGCGCACCTGCAAATTGAGCTTATCCAATACCGTCAGGTCTTGAGGACCTTCGCTATAGGTACGGGTTAAGCCCTGGCAATCGAGCATAATGGCGGGTTCTTGCGGTGTTTCCGTTGGCATACTCATGTCGGCATCCTGATTATTCATAGCGCAATACATCGGCTGGCTGAACCCGCGCCGCACGCCAAGCGGGATAGAGCGTCGACAGGAACGTCAGTCCAAAAGCGGCCAAAACGATACGGCTGACATCATTCCACTGCAGGCGCGAAGGTAGATCGCTAATGAAGTACACCCCAGCATCCAGGAACTGAATACCCAGCGTTGCTTCCACCCAGCCAATCAGGTCGGCAATGGTCAGTGCCAGCAGCACCCCCACCGCCACTCCGACGGCGATGCCGATAAGCCCAATGGCCATGCCTTGAACAATAAAAATGCCCATAATCGAGCTGGGTTTAGCCCCAATGGTACGCAGAATGGCGATATCAGCACGCTTGTCGGTAACCACCATGACTAGCGTCGAAACGATGTTAAACGCCGCCACGGCGATGATCACCGTTAACAGTAGCGCAATCATGCGCTTTTCCATTTGTATCGCCTGGAAAAGGTTGCCTTGGGAGAATGTCCAATCGCTGCCGCGATACTCAGGGCCCAGCTCATTGAGAATCGCCTGAGTTTCGCTACTGGCGGCAAACAAATCATCCAACTCCAGGCGTAGCCCACCTACCGCATCGCCCAGGCGGGCAAGGGTTTGCATATCTTCGATATTGGCGTAAGCCAAGTTGGCATCTAGTTCGGCGCCAACGCTAAAAATACCGCTGACGGTAAAGCGCTTTAAACGTGGAAAAACACCGGCAGGGGTAATCGATGCTTCAGGCACCAACAGTGTCACCCGGTCCCCCACACCAACGCCTAAGTTGCGCGCCAGCATTGAGCCCAGCACCACGTGCCATTCACCGGGCACCAGATCATCTAGCTCACCTTGGCGCATATGCTCGCCGATAATCGAGACCCGAGACTCCCATTCAGGGTTAATGCCATTCACCATGGCCCCCTGGTTGCGACCACTTGCGGAGAACATACCCTGCTGCTCAACGTAAGGTGCCGCACCGATGACGCGCTCGCGCTGCATCAGCTCTTCAGCCAAGGGTTCCCACTCGACCATACCCACCCGGGACTCAATTTTGGCGTGGGGCACCATGCCCAAGATACGCGTGCGTAATTCGTGATCGAAGCCATTCATCACCGATAGCACCAGGATAAGTACCGCGACCCCGAGCATTAACCCCAGCATCGAGGTGAGCGAAATAAACGAAATAAAGTGGTTCCGGCGTTTAGCGCGCACGTAGCGCAGCCCCACCAGAAAAGGCAAACGATCAAGCATGGCGTGATTCCTTATCAATAAGCGCTCATGGTACGGTTTTTTTAGTGTCTCTGCATGCGCAAACGGCTATTAGAGCGGTTAGCATCGCAGGCGTTCACACGGCGCTTGCAACTTGCCCCGCCACGCCCTACATTGCGCCGATTTACTGCCTGGGTGGGGCTGCTGTTCTGATTAAGCTCCGCGTTGGTTTATTGATGGCAACAAAAGGCCTTTATGACATTGGCGACCACGACTTATCGTTTGTTACCCGAATGGCATTCCCAAGATGGGATACAACTAACCTGGCCCCGCCACGACGGCGATTGGGCACCGCTTCTCGCGCGCATCGAAGCGACGCTTGAGCGCATTGTGATAGCCACCGCGCGCTATCAGCGCGTACTTATTTGCGTCCCCGACGCGCTCACTAAAGAGCGCTTAGCCGCCACCTTTGACGCCTACGGGGTGCCTGCCTCAAAGCTGCAACTGATTGTCGCACCCACCGACGACACCTGGGCGCGGGATCACGGCCCGATCAGCGTGGTCGACGAAAATGGCCAATTAGCCATGCTTGATTACACGTTTACCGGCTGGGGCGGGAAATTCCCCGCTGAGCGTGACAACCAGCTCACCCAGCGGCTTGCCAATGCCGGGGTTTGGGACTGCCCGGTGACGGCGCGGGATTTTGTGCTCGAAGGCGGCGGCATCGAAACCGACGGTGAAGGCACTCTGCTCACCACCGACGCCTGCCTGCTTAACCCTAACCGCAATCCCACACTATCCCGCGAAGAGGTGGAAGCGCAGCTGGGCGAGGATTTCGGCGTTGACCGCGTACTGTGGCTCACCAACGGCCATTTAGAAGGCGACGATACCGACAGCCATATCGATACCCTGGCGCGCTTCTGCGATCCAACCACCATCGCCTACGTACGCTGTGATGATCCCAATGACCCGCACTACCCAGCTTTGACGGCCATGGAGAAAGAGCTTCAGGCTTTCCGACAGCGCAATGGCGCCCCCTATCGGCTTATCCCACTGCCCTGGCCCCAGGCTTGCTTTGACCCAGATGACGGGCACCGCCTACCGGCCACCTACGCTAATTTTTTAATTATTAACCACGCCGTCCTAGTACCCACCTACGGCGACCCAGCGGATGTGGCGGCGTTGCAAGCGCTGGCGTTAGCGTTTCCTGAGCGCACACTAATTCCTATTGAGTGCGCCAGCGTAATTCGTCAGCATGGCAGCCTGCATTGTTTAACCATGCAGCTTCCACAAGGCACGCTTGCCCGGGGCACGCTTGCCAAGCGCTCGGCTGGTACTGATTAAATAATACTGACTGAATAAAGGAGACGTTATGTCGAACATATTAACCGTCGGTGTTGTGCAGCAGCCCGCATGGCCCGATAAAGCACAAAGCCTTGCCCTCAGTGAACAAGGTATTCGTAGTGCCGCTGAACAGGGCGCACAGCTGGTACTACTGCAAGAGCTGCACGCCACCCATTATTTCTGCCAATTTGAAGACCCGGCACAGTTTGATCTAGCTGAGCCCCTCGATGGCCCTACCGGCCAGCACTTGGCCGCGCTCGCCAAGGAGCTGAATATCGTGCTGGTCGGGTCGCTGTTTGAACGCCGCGCGGCGGGAATTTATCACAACACCGCCGTGGTCTATGACCGCGCCAAAGGACGCGTCGGCCAATACCGCAAAATGCATATTCCCGACGACCCAGGCTTTTACGAGAAGTTTTACTTCACACCGGGTGATTTTGATAGCGCTCGCGGAGAAGGTTTTACACCGATTGAAACGTCCGTAGGGCGCCTTGGCGTATTGATATGCTGGGACCAGTGGTATCCCGAAGCGGCGCGGCTGATGGCGCTGGCCGGTGCCGACTTGCTGCTCTACCCCACCGCCATTGGGTGGGACCCCAACGACGACGGCGAAGAAAAGAGCCGCCAGAAAGATGCCTGGACGGTGATTCAGCGCGCCCACGGCGTCGCCAACGGCTTGCCCGTACTGGCGGCCAACCGTGTTGGCTTTGAGGCAGATCACTCCGGCGTCGGCGGCGGCATTCAGTTCTGGGGCGGTAGCTTTATCTGTGGGCCCCAAGGCGAGCTACTGGCTCAGGCGGGCGAAGAGCTCGAGCAGCTCGTTGTTCGGCTTGACATGGCACGCAGTGAAAATACGCGGCGTATTTGGCCCTACCTGCGCGACCGCCGCGTGGATGCTTATGGCGACTTAACCCGCCGCTACCGCGACTAAGAAACCTTGGCTTATTGTTAAGTACAAAAAACGCCTGCCTTGGGTAAGTACCGAAGCAGGCGTTTTTTATTAACAACAGATAGCTAGCGCTATCTTACTTCCAGAAGTCGCGGATGGAGGCGATGCCTTGCGCACCCACGGCGCGGGCGTGGTTAGCATCAAAACGCGTCATTCCGCCGAGAGCAAATACCGGCATACCGGCGCGTTCGACCAACTGCTGAAAATCATGCCAGCCGAGCGGGAACACTTCAGGGTGTGAGGGCGTGGTGCGTAACGGCGACAGACTCACAAAGTCGCAGCCTAACGCTGCCGCCTGGGTAAGCTGCGTTTGGTTGTGCGTTGATGCAGACAGCCATTTGTTTTCGGCAATCGGGCGACGCTCAAGCTGCATCAGCCGTTCGCTAGTCAGGTGGATACCGTCGGCATCAACCTGTTCGAGCAACGCTGGCTCGCCATTGAGCAGCAGCCGCGCACCGTACTCGCGGCACAGCGCCAGAGCTCGCTGGGCACGAGCCACATAGGCAGCCGCGTCTAGCTCCTTCGCGCGCAATTGCACCAGGCGGACATTGTCTTCACGCAGTGCACGCTCCAGAAACCTATCGAAACGCGTTTCATCAGCCTCTTCAGCGGTTATCAAATACTCAGTAGGCAGCCTCACCGCACGCAAAATGGGCAGATTAGCCGCTGGGAAAGGATAGTTGGATACCTCGCTCATGGCCACCCAGCGCACCGCCTGCCCTTCACGGCCAAAGGGCTCACCGGCAAACGCGTGTACCTGCCATACGTCGAGCAGAATGTGCTTGTCAGGGTATTCATGATGGACACGAATTAACGGCTGGGCAGATACAATTTCAACGCCCAGCTCCTCATGCAGCTCTCGCTTTAAGCCTTCAAGCCCTGTTTCATAAGGGGCCAGCTTGCCCCCTGGAAATTCCCAAAGCCCGCCATGATCAACGTTTGACGGCCGACGAGCGATCAATACTTGCTGTTGATCGGCGCTGATAATCGCAGCTGCCGCGACGTGAACCCGTCGTTTTACCTTTACACTCATTAAGTCTTTATCCACTGTCTGCGCGCCATCATTCTACATGACGGCGCTATCTCGCTGCGTTTGCCCATTACCACCGCTAATCTGTCATCCCGCTTAGGACAAACAGACTAGCTGCGATAATCCGCGTTGATCGACACATAGTCATGGGAGAGGTCGGAAGTCCATACCGTAGCACTTTCTTCGCCGCGCCCCAGATTAATGCGAATGGTAATATCTGATTGCGCCATCACGGCACTACCGGCTGCTTCGGTGTAACCGGCGGCACGCCCGCCGTCTTCGACGAGGCGCACGTCGCCTAAGTCAATCACCACGCGGTTAACGTCAAAGTCGCTTACCGGGGCGCGACCCACGGCCGCTAAGATACGTCCCCAGTTAGCATCCGAGGCGTAAAGCGCTGTCTTCACCAGCGGTGAGTGAGCAACCGTAAAGGCCACATCAAGCGCTTCCTGGCGACTCTCAGCCCCTTCCACCTGAAGCGTTACGAACTTGGTTGCGCCTTCGCCATCACGAATAATCGCCTGGGCAAGCTCGGTCATTACACGCTGCAAGGCATTGCGGAACACGACGACCTGCGCTTCATCGACGAGGCGCGGGCCTGTCCCGGTTGCCGCTAACATACAGGCGTCATTGGTCGAGGTGTCACTGTCGACGGTAATGCAGTTAAAAGAACGCTCCACGGTTTCGCGCAGCAAACTATCCAACAACGGTTGTTCAATAGCTGCGTTAGTCACCACAAATCCCAGCATGGTCGCCATATCGGGCTTAATCATGCCCGACCCTTTGGCGATGCCATTAATACTCACCTGCTGACCGGCGATTTCCAATGTAACGCTAGCGCCTTTAGCGCGGGTGTCGGTCGTCAAAATACCCAGCCCCGCGTGATGCCATGCGGCGCTATCGCTGGCCAGTGTCTGAAGCGCGGAAGGCAAGCCTGCCAACAGCCGCTGCATCGGCAGCGGCTCACCAATCACACCGGTTGAAAACGGCAGCACCTCTTCGGCCGATACGCCGACTTGCTCGGCAAGTGCTGCACAGCTAGTGCGTGCATCGCGCAGGCCTGCTTCGCCCGTGCCAGCATTCGCATTGCCGGTGTTGATCAGCCAGTAGCGCGGCGAAATACCTGCCGCTCGACAGTGTTCAATATGCTGTTTTGCCACCAAGACCGGCGCTGCGCAAAATGCATTGCGGGTAAAGACGCCTGACACCGTTGCTGTATGGGGTAGCTCTATCACCACCACATCACGGCGATCCGGCTTTTTAATACCCGCCATTGCATGCCCCAGGCGCACCCCGTCAAGGGGCGGCAACTCTGGAAAAGGAATATTTCCCACCGCCATGATTTTCTCCTTTAGGCAGACGCTCTCTCAGGCGTCATCTCATCAGACACCATCGCGGTTAGCTTAATTTGCCGCAGCACTGCTTATATTTTTTACCCGAGCCGCAATAGCAGGGATCATTACGACCGACTTTTGGTCCTTCGCGCCGAACCGGACGTCCATCAGCGCCAGGCGCTTCTGAAGGAGTGGCGGGCGTTTCATCGGCCGGGTCATCGTGCCGGCTCGCCGCGCTGGCGGTCTCCCGCTCCAGCGTTTCGCGACGTTGACGCTCAAGCGCATCGACTTCCTCGGGCTGGCGTACCTGCACGTGGCTGAGAATACGCGTTACGTCTTCCTTAATATGGTCGAGTAGCTGTTCAAAGAGCGCAAAGGATTCACGCTTGTACTCCTGCTTGGGATTCTTCTGCGCATAGCCGCGCAGGTGGATACCGCGACGCAGGTGGTCCATTGACTGCAGGTGTTCTTTCCAGCGCGTATCCAACACTTGCAGCATCACCTGCTTCTCAAAGCGTCGAATCAGCTTTTCACCCGCGGCTTCAACTTTGGCTGCATAGGCGTCGCGATGCATGGTTTGCAGCCGTTCGCGTAACTGCTCTTCACTGAAGCGATCATCCTCAGCGGCCCATTTCACCAGCGGCACATCAAGGTTAAATTCGGTTTTAAGGTGTGCTTCCAGGCCTGGCAGATCCCACTGTTCAGGCAAACTCTGAGGCGGCACATAGTCGCTGATTGCCGCTTCCATCACCTCTTCACGAATGCCGATAACGGCATCAGCGACATCGTCTGCGGCGAGAATTTCATTGCGCTGGTCGTAGATCACCCGGCGCTGGTCGTTGGCCACGTCATCGTACTCAAGCAGCTGCTTGCGAATATCGAAGTTACGTCCCTCAACTTTCTTCTGAGCGCGCTCAACAGCGTTAGAAACCATTTTATGCTCAATGGCTTCACCGTGTTCAAGGCCCAACGCCTGCATGAGACGTTTAACACGATCTGAGCCAAACAAACGCATTAGACTATCTTCTAGCGATAAGAAGAAACGCGTCGAACCGGGGTCGCCCTGGCGCCCGGCACGGCCACGCAGCTGGTTGTCAATACGCCGCGACTCATGGCGCTCAGAGCCCACCACGTGCAACCCGCCAGCTTCCAGCACGCCATCATGACGCGCCTGCCACTCGGCTTTCAGCGCATCAACCTGTGCTTGGCTGGGATTTTGCAGTTTGGCGACTTCTGCCTCCCAGTTGCCACCCAATACAATGTCGGTACCGCGACCGGCCATGTTGGTGGCGATGGTAATCGCTCCCGGCCGGCCTGCTTGGGCAATAATCTCAGCTTCACTCTGGTGCTGCTTGGCATTGAGTACGTTGAACGCCAGCCCAGCCTTTTGCATCAGGTTGGCGAGATACTCAGATGTTTCAATCGAGGCAGTACCGACCAAGACGGGTCGCCCGGCCTCGGTCTCGGTTTTGACATCTTTAATGATCGCTTCGTATTTTTCTTCAGCGCTCAAATAAACCAAGTCATTAAGGTCTTTACGTACCAACGGGCGATTGGTGGGAATTACCACCACATCAAGGGCGTAAATTTGCCGAAACTCAAAGGCCTCGGTATCCGCCGTGCCGGTCATACCGGCTAATTTTTCATACAGGCGGAAGTAATTCTGGAACGTCGTTGAAGCAAGCGTCTGGCTTTCCCGCTGCACTGTAACGCCTTCTTTGGCTTCAACAGCTTGGTGCAAGCCTTCCGACCAGCGACGCCCCGGCATAGAGCGCCCGGTATGCTCATCAACGATGACGACCTGATCCTCAGACACGAGATAGTCGACATCACGGTGATAGAGGTGACGAGCGCGTAGCGCTGAATGCATGTGCTGAAGCAAATTGAGATTTTGCGCGGCGTAAAGCGACTCGTCATCGCCGAGTAGCCCTTCAGCGCGCATTAGCTCCTCAACTTTGTTGTGCCCCTGCTCTGTCAACTCGACTTGCTTTTGTTTTTCATCGACCAGGAAGTCACCCACTATCGTGGCCTCCTCGTCTTCGAGTTCTTCTCCCTTTTCAAGCTGCTGGGCGAGCTCGTTGACGACTTTATACAGGTCGGTGTTTTCGTCGACGGCCCCAGAAATAATAAGCGGCGTGCGCGCTTCATCGATAAGAATTGAGTCAACTTCGTCGACAATCGCGAAATGCAGCCCACGCTGGACTTTATCGTCTAGCGAGAACGCCATATTATCGCGCAGATAATCGAAGCCAAACTCATTATTGGTGCCGTAAGTAATATCGCACTGATACGCGTGGCGTTTCTCTTCGCCGGTTTGTCCAGAAAAGATAACCCCGATACTAAGCCCTAAAAACTCGTAAAGAGGACGCATCCACTCCGCATCACGACGGGCCAGGTAATCGTTCACCGTCACGACATGCACGCCTTTGCGGGTCAAGGCATTGAGGTAAACCGCCAATGTGGCCACCAGGGTTTTACCTTCCCCGGTTTTCATTTCCGCAATGCGGCCACGGTGCAACGTCATGCCGCCGACCATTTGCACGTCAAAGTGACGCATGCCCATTACCCGCTTACTGGCTTCGCGCACAACGGCAAACGCAGGGGTCAATAAGGTATCTAAAGGCTCGCCCGCATCTAAGCGCTGGCGCAGATCTGCCGTTTTGCCCTGCAGATCTGCGTCGCTCAGTGCCTCAAACTCGGCTTCAAGCGAATTAATAGACGGCACATGTTTGTGCATGCGCTTTACTTCGCGCTCGTTTTTTGACCCAACGACTTTACGTAATAAATTATTAAGCATGAAATATTCCAGTATTCACGAGCGACCCATCCAGCCTTGCTCTATGTATGCAAGCCCTGTTTTTACAAGCCCTAGTGCCATCTACACATTGGTTGGCAACGTGTTAGGTGCAAAAGCAGGGACAACCTATCTATATTGACGAGTATCGTGGTGGGCGGGTGGACCACGTTGGGTCAAAACGTCGCGCGCCGCTACCAGCATTGCCATCGGGGGAAGCCAATTAAATACCCGCTGCACGGGAGAGAAACGCTGGAGACGACGCGACCAGCGGTGCAGAGCGCGCCGCCTTTTGGCAATCCAGTGCGATTGAGCACGTAAAATCGCAGGCACCCAAAAACAGATAGTGACGCTGCGTTCACCACTGCGAAAAGTGTCCGTAGGGCCTAAACTGGCGGGTAAAAGACAGCTTACTAGCAAGCCAGCCAGCCACCAACGCGCCATACCGTAACGGCGTTGGCGCCGAGGCAAAGCAGATTGAACTTCAAGCGTGGGTGACATGCTGTAGACCGGCTCCTGAGCGTGGTAAAGTCTGCTAATAGGTCAACTCGGTAAGTATGACCAACATCATTATTAGCATTGGCGGCACCTTAAGATAGTGGCACCTTAGGAATTAAGCGTATGAGTATAAAGGTTAAGCGTTCTCACGCCCAGCCCATCGCCCGTCTACTCTCTAAGTCCGGCGATATTAGTCAGTTAATGCGTCTATCGCGGCTAATCGATCAGGCGCAACGGCACCTACGCGCGCATTTGCCCGAAGAGATGCGTGAATATATCTTTGTCGGCGGCTTTCGCGAGGGTCGCCTTACGCTGATTAGCGGTCAAGCGAGCTGGCTGACGTGGCTACGTTTTGAGCAGCGACGCCTACTAGAATTGCTTCACCAACTGCCCGGTTTTGAAGGCGTTAATGGTTTTACCTTCAAGGTACGCCCTGTCCACCCTATCGTGGCGCCTAAGCGCAATACCCGCAGCCTGTCGGCAGGTGCTGGTAAAACCTTGGCTGAATGCGCCGAAGACACCACCAACCCGGCGCTAAAACGGGCGCTGGAACGGCTGGCCTCTCACGCCCCTCAAGACCATGGGCGCAGCAGTGAGAACAACCAGAAACACTAAACCGAATAACCCAACCCGACACCACGGCGGTAAAGGAAATGCGCTTGAGCGCCTCAGGGGTATTTGTGTGCGTCGTTTAAGTTACTAATAAAAAACGGGAAGCCGAAGCTTCCCGTTGAGATAGTCATTGGGATAGTCGATGAGATCGACACAGTGCCAGCTTACCCTTGCACTTCGATGCGTCGCTGCCCGCTCTGCTCCTTCTTCTTGATACGCAACTTCAGTACGCCCTTGTCGGCGCGGGCCTCTACCTCTTCATCGCTGGCGGCTTCCGGCAAGGTAAATCGCCGCACGAAAGCGCCATAGGAACGCTCCACGTGCCGAAGACCGTTGCTTTCTTCCTCATTTTCTTCTTGGCGTTGCCCGCGAAGCGTCAACACGTTGTTTTCGAGTGTCACCTCTAGATCCTTGGGATCAATACCCGGGACTTCCGCCTCGACCCGATATTCATCGGATTCTTCACGGATATCTACCGCCGGTGTCCATTGCCCAGAAAGCGGAGAGATGCCGGGTCGATCCTGGTCGAAAAGCCGCTCTATCTCGCTGCTAAACTGACGTAGCAAGCTGCTCGGTTCATAGTCACGAACGGAAGGTAAACGTGCCATTGAACTTCACCTCCTTTAGTTTCTCCTCTTGGCCTTACAATTCTAAACATAGTGTCACAAACGCTATTTTCAAGTCCTTTTCTCGCTTGAATTCACGTTTTTTTTAACCTATAGAGAAGGGCATAAGATTCGTTTCGTCTTTCCGGGAAATACGATGGAGGACACCATGAGTAATGGCAAAAATATCGCCGTGATTGGGCTAGACGATTTCCATCGTCAGTTTCTGGAAGGCGTACATGACGCAGACCACTATTGTTTTCACGGCCTGATCCCCTACCACCATATCGTCAACCCGGATCGCTATCCCATTGAAGAGTTCCTGCACAGCGCACAACGGGAACTATCGGAGATTGAAGGCGGCGTGGACGCGATAATTGGCCACTGGGATTTTCCCACTACCAGCCTACTCCCCTTGCTGCAGGCGCAATGGGGTCTTCTCGGCCCATCGCTGGAATCGGTCCTGCTATGCGAAAACAAATACGCCGCTCGCCTGGTCGGGGCGGAAATCATTCCCGAATTGATGCCGCCGTTTGCGCTGGTCGACCCTCGTGATGACGCTGTGGCAGACGATCCACCGTTACCTTATCCTTTCTGGCTGAAACCGGTCGTGGCGTTCTCCAGCACCCTTGGTTTCCGGGTGGATGGACGCGAGGATCTCAAACACGCCTTGAAGCAGATCCGCGCTGGTATCGACAAGTTCGCCACCCCTTTCAATACCCTGATGCAACGCGCCCATATCGGACAGCGTCGCGCTTTGCTAAACGGTAAGTTCTGCATCGCCGAGGACATCATCAGCGGACGCGGCACAACGGTGGAAGGCTATGTGCTCGACGGCGAGCCGCGGGCATACGCGATTATCGATTCACTGCGCGGGCCCAACCAGGTAAGTTTCGTCGGCTATCATTATCCGTCGGATCTGCCGAAAGAAGTAGGTCAACGCATGGAAGAGGCCAGTTGCCGGATAGTCCGCCATCTCGGGCTTAGCTACACGCCCTTTAATATCGAGTTTCTATGGGACGAGGAAGGCGACAAGCTGCATCTTCTAGAAGTTAACCCACGGATTTCTAAATCCCATTCTCCCCTGTTCATGCTGGTGGACGGCGCCTCGCACCATGAGGTGGCCATTGACGTGGCACTGGGCCGTGAACCTCGTTTCCGTCGCGGAGCGGGCCGCTGGCGCTATGCCGCCAAGTTTATGCCGCGGGTCTACGCACCCGCCAGAGTTACCCGGGCACCCACCGACGCCGACTTGGCAAAACTGCGCCAGCATTTCCCCGACGCCCTGTTTGTCAGCCATGTCCATGAAGGCATGGAACTGTCCGACCTGCCTAACCAGGACAGCTACAGTTTCGAACTCGGCGACCTGTTCCTGGGCGGCGACAGCCAAGAGGAGCTGACCCGCAACTTTCATGAAGCCATGCGGATACTGGGCTTCCGGTTCTCACAACGCGTGACCACCAACTACGAATGAGGTGATGATGGAATCCAAACATCGCGTACAGCAACTCGAACATGTCACCATCCCCATGGACGACGGGGTGGAACTGGCTGCCCGCATTTGGTTACCGGCGGATGCTGAAAAGCAACCAGTGCCGGCGATCCTCGAATACATTCCCTACCGCAAGCGTGACTTCACCCGTGCCCGGGATGAAACCTTACATCCTTGGTTTGCCGCCCACGGCTACGCCAGCGTGCGTGTGGACCTGCGCGGCAGCGGCGACTCCGGCGGCGTGCTGCGTGACGAATACCTGCCACAGGAACTTGACGACGGTGAGAAAGTGATCGACTGGCTCGCCGCTCAGCGTTGGTGCAATGGCCGTGTCGGCATGCTGGGTATTTCCTGGGGCGGCTTCAACGGTCTGCAGCTTGTCGCACGACGCCCTAGCGCCCTACAGGCGGTGGTTGCCGTGTGTGCCACCGATGACCGCTACGCGGACGACGTGCATTACATGGGCGGCTGCCTACTGGGCGACAATCTTTCCTGGGCGTCGGTGATGTTCGCTTTCAACAGCCTGCCACCCGACCCACAACTGGTCGGATCACAATGGCGGGATCTTTGGCATCAGCGCCTGGAAGGCAGTGGCTTGTGGATGGAGACATGGCTCTCCCATCAGCAACGCGACGATTATTGGCGGCACGGTTCCGTCTGCGAAGACTACGACGCTATCCGTTGTCCGGTCATGGCTGTCAGCGGATGGGCGGATGGCTACACCAATGCTGTTTTCCGCCTACTTAAGCACCTGAGCGTTCCCAGGCTCGGCTTAATCGGCCCCTGGAGCCACAAATATCCGCACCAGGGCGTGCCAGGCCCGGCTATCGGTTTTCAACAGGAGTTACTGCGCTGGTGGGATCGCTGGCTAAAGGATCGCGATACCGGTATCGACCGCGAACCCGAGCTACGTGCCTGGGTACAGGACAGCATGCAACCCAGCACCCACTACCGGCACCGACCTGGCCAGTGGGTGGCAGAGCACAGCTGGCCATCTGACAATGTGGCCGCCTGCCCTTATCGACTAGCGCCTGGGCGGCTGATACAAGATCAAGACGAACCCATGCAAGCCGCCGCGCTTACTGTGCAGTCGCCACTCAGCGTGGGCTTCTTTGCTGGCAAATGGTGCTCCTACGCCGCCGGCCCCGATCTCCCCCATGACCAGCGCGAGGAAGACGGCGGTTCGCTGGTATTCGACAGCCAACCTTTGGAACAGGATCTAACGCTGCTGGGCGCCCCGGAGGTGGATCTTGTGCTTGCCTGCGATCAGCCAGTAGGGATGATTGCGGTGCGCCTCTCGGATGTAGCTCCCGATGGCAAAGCCACCCGCTGCACCTATGGCCTGCACAACCTCAACCACTGGGCCGGCCATGACCGCGCCCAGCCACTGGAACCGGGCCGGCGCTATCGCATCCGGGTCAAACTCAACAACCTTGGTCAAGTATTTCCTGCGGGTCACAGCCTGCGACTAGCGGTATCCAGCTCCTACTGGCCACTGGCTTGGCCATCGCCACAGCCCAGCCAGTTAACCCTACATACCCAGGACTGCTGCCTGTGGCTACCTGTACGCCAGCCAAGGTCCGAGGATGCCGAAGTGGCTTTCGAGTTGCCGACTGCACCGACGCAACCCCCAATGACCCAATTGGAACCGGGCGAGCATCGCTGGTTGATTCACCGGGACCTGCAAACCAATCACTCCACACTGGAGGTCATCAAGGATGAGGGACGCTATCGCCTTGAGGACATTGATCTGGTAATAACGGATCGCACCGTGGAACGTTATTCGTATGAAGGTGACGACTTCCAGTCGGTACGTGGTGAGGTGACGGCCGAGCGTCGGCTGCAGCGCAAAGGCTGGGACGTGCGCACTCGCACGCGCACTTTGCTTACGTCGGATCAAGAGCTTTTCCGGCTGGATGCCGAGTTAGACGCCTTCGAGAACGACCGGCGGGTGTATTCACGCAACTACGCCAGGCGCGTCCCCCGCCACTTCCTTTGAAGCCGCTGCGCCTCTGCCTATCGCATAAACGCAAAACGCACCGCCTAGACGGTGCGTTTTTTCACAATGAAGGCGTACCCGGCAATCATGCCATGGCGGGCGCTGAATAAGAAATAGGTGCCACAGCCTTGTCTTCTTCAAACGTGACGATCTCAAAGGCGTCAGGCTGCGCCATCAGCTCGCGACACAGCTGGTTGTTCAACGCATGGCCAGATTTCACGCCGCGGAATTCACCAATCAGGCTGTAACCCAACTGGTAAAGATCGCCAATGGCGTCCAGCACCTTGTGCTTTACGAACTCATCTTCGTAGCGCAAACCGCCTTCATTCACAATGCGATAATCATCGACCACGATAGCATTGTCTAAGCTTCCGCCCAGCGCCAAGTTATTAGATCGCAAAAACGCCAAGTCACGCATAAAACCAAAGGTGCGCGCACGTGAAACCTCTTTAACGAAAGAAGTGGTGGAAAAATCAATCAGCGCGGTCTGTTTCTGCTGATCAAAAACAGGATGGTCAAAGTCGATCGCAAAGGAGACCTTAAAGCCCTGATGCGGCAGGAATACAGCCTCTTTGTCGCCGTCGGTGACGGCAACGCGGTGCTTAATACGAATAAATTTCTTCGCTGCATCCTGCTCTAAAATACCCGCTGACTGAATCAAAAAAACGAACGGGCTCGCACTACCATCCATAATCGGCACTTCGGGCTCGCTAACGTCCACATAGGCGTTATCGATACCCAGACCCGCAAATGCAGACATCAGGTGTTCTACCGTGGCTACTTTCACCCCGTTGTACGAAAGAGCCGTACATAGCGTGGTATCTTCTACCAGCTCAGCTCGCGCAGGCACATGAGCCATGGGGTCCAGATCGGTTCTGACAAACACAATCCCAGTGTTGGCTGGCGCCGGTCGCAGAGCCAAGTGGACTTTTTTGCCAGAATGCAGGCCCACTCCGGTAGCGCGAATGACGTTTTGAAGGGTGCGTTGTCTGATCATGGATAGTAGTCGAACTCTGAAGACGGTAATGACCGTAAGGGAAAAGGTTATCAAACAGTGTTCACTTTAACAGCTAGCGAGCGTTTTAGCCAATAAAACGCTCGCTAGCTATTGCATTGAACCTGATAAAGGCGATCAATCCGCCTGGCGGCGAAGAAACGCCGGGATATCTAGATAGTCATCGGCTTCGCTAGCGCGACGTTTTTCAGGACGTGGGTTGGCGGATGCCTCGCTTGCTTCAGCGCGTGCCGTTGCCTGCTGACGCATCACCGTCGGCTGCTGTAACTTGCGATAATCCGATGATTCCGCTGCGGAACGACGCGCTGGCTCGCGTGCGGCTGCCTGCGGTTTTTGCCCATCTAAGCCGGCAGCAACAACGGTGACACGCAGTTCGTCAGACATTTCCATATCAATGGAGGTGCCCACAACGATGGTGGCATCTGGGGAAGCAAATTCTTGCACCGTGGCCCCCACGTCATTGAACTCGCCAATCGATAAATCGGGGCCGGCGGTAATATTGACCAGGATGCCGCGCGCACCGTGCAGATCAATATCTTCCAGCAAGGGACTGCGGATAGCTTTCTCAGCAGCTTCACGAGCACGATTTTCGCCCGTAGCCCCACCAGTGCCCATCATCGCCATACCCATTTCAGACATGACGGTGCGCACATCGGCAAAGTCGACGTTGATAATGCCCGGACTGGTGATCAATTCGGCAATGCCCTGAACAGCACCCAGCAGCACGTCGTTCGCCGCACTGAAGGCCGTCAGCAGCGTAGCGTTTTTACCCAGTACGGAAAGCAGCTTTTCGTTGGGAATCGTAATCAGCGAGTCAACGTGCTCAGAGAGCTCTTTCATGCCCTCTTCTGCGGCACGCATACGCTTCGGCCCTTCGAAGGGGAAGGGGCGCGTTACAACCGCCACGGTAAGAATACCCAACTCTTTGGCGACCTGGGCAACCACTGGTGCACCACCGGTGCCGGTACCACCGCCCATGCCGGCAGTGATAAACACCATATCGGCGCCTACCAGAAGTTCCGCAATGCGTTCACGATCTTCCATGGCCGCCTGGCGACCCACGTCGGGATTGGCACCGGCGCCCAACCCTTTGGTAATTTCAGCGCCTAGCTGCAATACCGTTTTCGCCGACACGCGTTTCAACGCCTGGGCGTCAGTGTTTGCGCAGATGAATTCTACGCCTTCAATATTGCTTTCGACCATGTGGTTAACAGCATTGCCGCCACCGCCGCCAACACCAACCACTTTGATGACCGCACTGCTCGAGGGTGCGTTATCTACCAATTCGAACATAAGCCCCGTCTCCTGAACCGCGCTTGCGGCCCTGTCAGAAATTTCCTTTGAACCAGCCTTTAAATCTTGCCAGCGTCGAATGGTCTTCCTTGATATCACGCCGGGCAAGCTCGTTGCGACCCTTGTGCACCGCAACGACTCCCCCGTGGCTTTTTAGACCTTGCCCATGACGCGTTTCCTGCAAGGCATAATGCAGCAGACCAACGCCCGTCGCATAAATGGGATTACGCACAACGTCCGCCAAACCTCTTACATTCTGGGGACATGCGATACGAACGGGCATATGGAAAATCTCCTCCGCCAATTCGCTAACTCCTTCCATACGCGAAGTACCACCGGTAAGTACTATCCCAGCAGCCACCATATCTTCGTAGCCGCTGCGACGTAATTCGTCTCTTACTAGCGTAAACAGTTCTTCGTAGCGCGGCTCTACCACTTCAGCGAGTGCCTGCCGCGATAAATCACGTGCCGGGCGATCACCGACGCTAGGAACCTTAATCATTTCATCGCTTGCGGCTAGATGCGTCAATGCACAAGCGTATTTAACTTTTATTTCTTCAGCGTGCTGCGTTGGCGTGCGTAATGCCATGGCAATGTCATTAGTCACTTGGTCACCGGCGATGGGGATAACCGCCGTATGGCGTATAGCCCCTTCGGTAAAGATCGCCATATCGGTGGTCCCTCCACCAATGTCGACCATACAGACGCCAAGTTCACGCTCATCTTCGGTTAGCACCGCCATACTGGAAGCAAGTTGCTCCAATATAATGGCGTCTACCTCCAATCCACAGCGACGCACGCACTTTTCGATATTTTGCACCGCATTGGCAGCGGCTGTCACTAAATGCACCTGCGCTTCCAAGCGTACACCGGACATACCCAGTGGCTCGCGAATGCCGCCCTGGGCGTCAATCGAGAACTCTTGAGGCAACACGTGCAGCACACGCTGGCCCTCAGAGATAGCGCGTGCGCGCGCAGAATCAATAACGCGCTCTATGTCGGAAGGTGTCACTTCACGTTCTTTGATGGCAACAACGCCATCGGAATTCATTGAGCTAATATGACTACCGGCCACGCCGACATAGACCGAGTGAATATCACAGCCCGCCATCAATTCGGCTTCTTCCACTGCCCGCTGGATAGACTGCACCGTCGACTCAATATTGATCACTACGCCCCGCTTCATACCACGTGAAGGGTGAGAGCCAATACCGGCAATTTCAATTCCGCCGTCATCGGTCGCTTGACCGACTATTGCGACGACCTTGGACGTTCCAATGTCCAGCCCGACCACCATATTGGATGCGTTTGGTGAGCCTGCCATGAGTCGGGAAATCTCCTTGCGTCATTTTTAAAAAGAAAGTAACTATAAAACTGAGTTGGCGCTTACATTGAAACAACATTTGAAAGCGCACGACCCAAAATAACCAATGTTTTTGCGAATATTCGCTAATTACAACTAGCTAAAACAATCAAGTTATAAAAACCACTTAGCCAGCATCTGGACCATAGTATAGAAACAATGGGCGTAATACGACCAGCATAAGTTAACAACAACACTCATCGGCAGCAAATCATCGCGGCCTATTGGCTTGCTCAGCGATGGCAACTACTTACTTTTACACCTTATTGGCATTCAGTAATAGCAATGTTATTCATCTTGCTCATCAAATTCACTTTGCCCATGCCACGCGACGGCAACACCATTAGGGTAACGTAGATCAATATAGCGGATCTGTTCGCCAAGCGAATATAACTCGCGCTGCCATGAAGCTGATAAACGCGCTAAACGCACTTCATGTTGGCGTCGTCCTAACATTACCCAAGCGCCATCATTTAACTGTAGCCGCCAGGCGCCGCGGGGCTCTAGACGCAATTGGGTAAGATCGAGCGACAACTGTTCAAAATGGGATTTTAGCCGACGATAATATGCCAACACCTCTTCGCTACTACCTGCGGGGCCTGCCAAATCCGGAAGGCCAGTCGGGGGTGATAAGGGCGCAAAAGCGAAAGGCTCTCCCTCATTGTTGAGCAAGAAATCGTCATTCCATCGCGCCGCGGGCTGCTGCTCAATCAACTCAAACACTAACGCATTGGGCCATTCACGTGAAATGCGCACTTCATACAACCAGCCGATTTTTAGCGCGCTATCGCGCAGCTCACCCAGATCAGCCGACAGCCAAGTGGCATCGACCACTAATGGAGCAAGCTGGGTGCGCAAGTAATCGGCGCTAACGTAGTCCCATTCGCCGCGAATAGACACCCGTTCAATCGGGCGGTCTAGCCACAGCCAAAGCGCACGACTGCCCGCCCCCACTAGCAAGGCTAATAAGATGATTCCCAACCAAGCATTACGCCTTTTCATAAGGTGCTTTTAATAGGCCATTGTTCATGCGGTGAACGGCTCGCTGGCAGTGTTGAGGATTTGAAGCACCAAGTCGTCAAAAGCAATGCCTGCATGCGCTGCCGCTTGGGGCACCAAACTGTGATCGGTCATACCAGGCACTGTATTGACTTCCAGTAGCCAAAAACGCCCTTCGCTATCGCGCATCACATCAACACGCCCCCACCCTTCTCCGCCAATGGCCATAAACGCCTGCTGGCAGAGCACCGCAAGCGCTGCTTCTTGTTCCGAAGGCAGTCCGCAAGGTAAGTGATACTGGGTGGTATTAGCGATATATTTGGCTTCGTAGTCATAAAACCCACCGGGCACTTCGACGCGAATCGCTGGCAATACCTGATCGCCCAACAGTGCAACGGTGTATTCTTCGCCCACAACAAAGCGCTCCGCCATTACGCGGGCGTCAAACTGCGAAGCCTCATGATAGGCGGCCTCAAGCGCCGCCTGACTCTTAACGATGCTAATGCCCAGCGTCGAGCCTTCATGTACGGGTTTCACAATCAGCGGCAGACCAAGTTGCGCGACCACGGCTGACCAGTCTGCTGAGGCCGCTAACATAACGCTTTCCGGAGTAGGTAGCCCAACCGCGCTCCATACCTGCTTGGTGCGCTGCTTATCCATCCCTAACGCCGAAGCGAGAACCCCGCTGCCGGTATAAGGGATATCAAGCAATTCCAAAGCACCTTGCAAGGTGCCATCTTCGCCACCGCGGCCATGCAGGGCAACAAAGACAGTAGAGGGAGCCAGTTGCGCTAAACCTACCAAGCCATTGTCACGGGGGTCATAGCCGTAGGCATCAACACCTTTACGCTGCAGCGCCTCAAGCACCGCCGCGCCGCTTTTAAGCGACACCTCACGTTCAGCAGAGTTGCCACCATAAACAACCGCGACTTTTCCAACAGACTGGGGGGATGCTTGGCCCACACTCACAGTTCCACCTCACTCATCACTAGCTGCGCCTGCGCTAGGCGCTGGGAAATGCCGCCCACATCACCGGCGCCCTGGGTTATTAAAATGTCGCCGGGGCGTAATACATTGGCTAGCAGCACGGGCAGCTCGTGTTTATCCTCGACAAATAACGGATCGACTTCGCCGCGCTGACGAATGGAACCCGCCAAGGTACGCCCTTCAGCGCCGGGAATCACCGCTTCACCGGCGCTATAGACATCCAGCAGCACCAGCGTATCGACTTGTGAAAGCACCCGCACAAAGTCTTCGTACAAGTCACGTGTGCGGGTATAGCGATGAGGCTGGTAAAGCATTACCAAGCGCCGTTCTGGCCAGCCAGCGCGAATCGCCTGAATGATCATGTCGACTTCGCGCGGGTGGTGACCATAGTCATCCACCAGCATGATATCGCCATTGCCTTTCGGCGCAGGGAAATGACCATGCACTTGAAATCGACGACCCACCCCAGCAAAACTAGCCAAACCGCTCAAAATAGCGCTATCACTCACGCCTGCATCGGTAGCCACCACAATGGCCGCCATGGCATTCAAGGCGTTATGACGCCCCGGCATAGCTAAACGGACATTTAAAGCCGCTGCCCCAGCGGGGCGTAGCGCGGTAAAGGACACCTCTGCACCACGCTGAGTAAAATCAACAATGCGATAATCAGCATCGCTATCAAATCCATAGGTCACGAATTGACGCTTTACCTGTTCGCACAGCACGCGTACGTGGGGGTCGTCAATACATAGCACCGCCAGCCCATAGAACGGGAGGTTGTGCAGAAATTCGATAAAGGTGCTTTTCAGACGCTCAAAGTCACCGCCGTAAGTGGCCATATGGTCTGCATCGATATTGGTAACGATCGACACCATCGGCTGTAGGTGTAAAAACGATGCATCCGATTCATCGGCTTCGGCCACTAAGTAGTCACCCTCACCTAGCCGGGCATTGGCACCAGCGCTGGTCAGTTTGCCGCCGATCACAAAGGTTGGATCCAGCCCGCCCTCCGCCAGTAGGGTCGCTGTTAAGCTCGTGGTGGTGGTTTTGCCATGAGTGCCCGCCACCGCGATACCGTGACGAAAGCGCATCAGCTCTGCGAGCATTTCAGCTCTTCGCACGACTGGCACACGGTGTTCGTGAGCCCAACGTATTTCTGGATTGGTTTCATCAATGGCGCTGGACACTACCACGACATCGGCGCCTTCCACATGAGCCTCGGCATGACCAATCGTCACGCTGACACCGCACTGACGCAGCCGCTCGACAACGGAAGAGGCTTTCATATCACTGCCGCTAACAATATAGCCTTGATTGACCAACACCTCGGCGATACCGCACATGCCAGCCCCACCGATGCCGACAAAATGAAGGCGGCGAATGCGGCGCATACCTGGGCCAGGAGTGCCGCCACGCTGGGCTGTCATGGACTTAACTGAATCGGTCACGCAGAGTCTCCTAATGGCACTAGCTCCAAACACCCTTTGGTTAAGCGCTCGGTCGCGTCTAAATGGGCGGCCTGACGTGCTTTCGACGCCATTGCCGCCAGGGTATTGGGGACGAGTAATTCATGTAAACATTCACTCAATCGTTCAACGGTTAGCTCAGACTGAACAACACACTTAGCAGCGCCCGCCTTGACTAATACTTGGGCATTAATACGCTGATGGTCGTCGACCGCAAAGGGGAAAGGCACTAGCAGCGATGGTTTAGCCGCCGCTGCCAACTCGGCAACCGTCAGGGCGCCTGAGCGACACACCACTAAGTCGGCCCACTCGTAGGCGGCGGCCATATCGTCAATAAAGGGACTAACCTCAGCGCTCACGCCGTGCTGTTGATAATTGGCGTCAGTGACCTCTTCGCGGCTCTTTCCAGCCTGATGACGCACCTGCGGGCGTTGTTCAACAGGCAACGCAGCGAGCGCTGGGGGCAAGCGTTCGTTAAGCGCTACCGCGCCAAGCGAGCCGCCCACTACCAGCAAACGCAGCGGCCGAGCGGAAAGCGTCGCGACATCTCGGGTCGTGTCTCCCAAGGCGGCAATATCTTCACGCACAGGATTACCGATCACTTCCGCTCGCTCCCCAAACGCCTCGGGGAAGGCCGCAAAAGTACGTTTGGCCAGGCGCGATAACGCGCGGTTGGTAAGCCCCGCCACGGCATTCTGCTCATGAATTACCATAGGAATACCCATGAGCCAAGCTGCCAAGCCGCCGGGGCCACTGGCAAAGCCACCCAAGCCGACCACCACATCAGGCTTAAAACGACGGATGACGGCGCGCGCCTGCCAAACCGCACGGCTAAGATTGAGAGGCGCTTTGAGCCAACCCGTCAGCCCATTACCACGCAGCCCGCTAATCGCGATCGTATGCAACGCAATACCTGCCTCGGGCACAAGACGGTTTTCAATCCCGCGTGGGCTACCCAGCCATTCAACGGCTACCTGCTGGGCTTGCAACGCCCGCGCGAGAGACAAGGCAGGAAACACATGGCCTCCGGTGCCACCTGCCATTATTAATACTCGTCGGCGTGAATTGGTCGTCACATCAAACTCCTGATAGCACCAAGCGCTATAGCGTTACGATAAACGCGGCTCATGGCGCGACTTGTACGGGGTGGATGCGCGCCGGGGTCGGTGACGGGTTTCCGCGTCCGTGCGCAGTAGCAGCCCCACCATGACGCCTGTCACCAATAGACTAGAGCCACCGTAGCTCATCAGCGGTAGCGTTAGCCCTTTGGTGGGCAGCAGCCCTGAGCTTACTGCCATATTAATAAACGCCTGTGCCGCCACCACAAAACCAATGCCGTAGCTGACGTAGGCACCAAAAAGATGCCCCGCAAGCTCTGCTTGACGGCCAATCCACATGGCGCGGGCAATTAACAAGGTAAACAGCAACACGACGATAATCGCGCCGATCATGCCCAGCTCTTCGGCGATAACGGCAAAAATAAAGTCGGTATGCGCCTCGGGCAGGTAGTGCAATTTTTGCACGCTGTTACCCAGGCCGGTTCCGGTCACGTGCCCGCGCCCAAAGGCGATCAACGCTTGGGTTAACTGGTAGCCGGTGGCGAATTGGTCCGCCCAGGGATCAAGAAAACTTGTCCAGCGGGCCAGCCGGTAAGGCTCAATCACCACCATCATGACTGCCCCAGAGCCCAGCAGTAGCCCGCTGCCACCCAGCAGCAGCAGCGACGCCCCACTCATCATCAACATGCCGATGACACATGCTGTCAGTACGACCATGCCACCAAAATCAGGCGCTAAAAACAGCAAACCCGCAGGAGCGGCCAGTACGGCCAGCGGGCGCCACATGCTGAACGCCCGCTGGCGCAGGTCGTAAGTGAAACGTGACATAAACGCCGCCATGTAAAAAATCAGTCCGATCTTTGCAAACTCAGACACTTGCAAACTGGGCAGCGGTCCTGGTAACGCTATCCAGCGCTTACTGCCGTTAATTTCCTGGCCGATTATCAACACCAGAACCAGCATAAAAATACTCGCGAGCATAATCAGCGCCGCATTTTGGCGCCAGAGCTCAAGCGGCACGCAGAGTACAAATAGGCAGGCCATAATGGCGAGGATCAAGAAGATACCGTGCTGGCGTGCGTAGTGGTAAGTATCTTCCAGCAAACCAATCGACGCTGAACTGACCATCACCCACCCCAGCCCCGCCAAAGCGACGGCGGCTATTACGAGCCAGATATCGCAGGGCAGATGACGCGTGCTCACAGCCTCACGCAGGCGCTCAATGCGGCTCATAACGCCCCCTAGCGGAATTCTGTGCAATTTGCGCTACACATTGACGAAAAACGTCGCCGCGCTCCTGGTAGTTAGCAAACTGATCCAAGCTAGCGCAGGCGGGTGATAACAGCACGCAGTCGCCAGGCTGGGCAAGCTTAAAAGCTATTTCAATCGCCTGGGTTAGATCTTCTACCTGCTGGATACTGACGTGTTCAATTAACGCGCTGGCTAGCCGCGGGGCATCTAAGCCAAACAACAGCACATGCCGAGCGCAATTCGCCAGAGGGAGGGCTAAGGGCGAAAAATCAGCGCCCTTGCCGACGCCACCTGCCAATAAAATCAAACGCCCTTCCAGCGTCGCGCTAATGCCGTTAATGGCCGCCAGGGTGGCGCCCACATTGGTGCCTTTGCTGTCGTTGATCCAAGTGACGCCGTTAATTTTCGCGATGACTTCACTGCGGTGCGCCAAACCTTTGAATTCGCACAGCGCATGGCACATGGGTTCAGCCGCAAAACCCAGCGCCTGACCCATGGCCAGAGCGGCCAATGCATTTAAGTGGTTGTGCTGACCTGCCATGGTTAACTCATCAACCGCCAGCCAGGGCGTGGCGCCCTGCATTAGCGTCAGCTTATTCTGGTGAAGCGCCAGCCCCCATTGGTTATCGGACGCGGGGGCTTTGTAAGAAAAGTCAGTCACTTGCGGAACGGGCTGGACGGGCCAGGTAAGAACATCATCGGCATTAACCACGGCGTGTTGGGCACCGATAAAGATACGCTGTTTGGCAGCCTGGTAACCGCGCATATCGCCATGGCGGTCGAGGTGATCTTCGGATAAATTCAAACACGCTGCACAGGTTGCGCCCAGATAAGGCGTTGTCTCCAGCTGGAAGCTGGAAAGCTCTAGAATATACAGCTCGGCATCGGGATGACTGGCCAATAGGTCCAGGGCGGGCGTACCCAGATTACCCCCTACCGCCGCTTTTACACCAGCGGCGGCGGCCATTTCTCCCAACAGCGAGGTCACCGTTGATTTGGCATTCGAGCCAGTGATCGCGGCGATAGGCGCCTTAGCCGCACGCGAAAACAGGGCTATTTCACCAACGACCAAGGGCTCCCCGGTATGCGGATTAGTTTGCTCGGCAAGTAACGCCAACCCCGGCATACGCGGGTCAAGCCCGGGACTCACTACCACCTCTTGAACGTCACGCAGGTCCAGCGCCGTTAACGCGCCGCAGTGAACCTCAATGCCTGGATGAGCCGCTTGAAAGTCATCCAGCCCTGGGGGTTCGGCGCGCGTATCCGCCACCATGAAAGGCACTTCTAAGCGGCTTAAATGACGGCAAATCGCACGCCCTGAGACACCTAGCCCCACCACCAGCGTCAAGCCTTTAGCTACCCGCACCATCCCAGGCTCCTTATCGCATCATACCAACGGCCAATCGGCACACTCGCCAGCTGCATTAACGAATTTTAAGCGTTGCGAGGCCGAGCAGCACCAGCACGACGGTAATAATCCAAAAGCGCACGATAACGCGTGGTTCCGGCCAGCCCTTCAACTCGTAGTGATGGTGCAAGGGCGCCATACGGAAAATGCGCCGCCCGGTGAGCTTGTAAGAACCCACCTGCAGAATCACCGATACTGTCTCCATGACAAAGATACCGCCCATTATAAACAGTACGATCTCTTGGCGTACGATCACAGCCACGACGCCCAACGCAGCCCCTAGCGCTAAGGCGCCCACATCGCCCATAAAGACCTGGGCGGGGTAGGTGTTGAACCATAAGAAACCAAGCCCGGCACCGGCAATGGTGGCACAAAAAACCGCTAGTTCGCCGGTACCGGCAATAAAGGGGATATGTAGATAATCGGCAAACAAGGTGTTACCGCTGGCATAAGCAAATACTGACAAACCCATGGCCACCAGTACCGTCGGCATAATTGCCAAGCCATCGAGACCATCGGTCAAATTAACCGCATTGGAACTGCCGACAATCACAAAGTAGGTAAGCACGATATAGAATAGGCCCAGCGGCAGCGCTACCTCTTTGAACATTGGCACTAATAAGCTGGTTTCGACTGGCGTTGAGGCAGTCAAATAGAGCAGTACTGCCGCCCCAAGCCCCACCACCGACTGCCAGAAATACTTCCAGCGAGCGGGTAAACCTCGCGGATTTTTCTCGACCACTTTGCGGTAATCATCGACCCAGCCGATAGCACCAAACCCAAGCGTTACGCCCAACACTATCCAAATATAAAGATTGGTTAAGTCGCCCCATAGCAAGGTGCTCATGGCGATGGCCAGCAGGATCATCGCGCCCCCCATGGTAGGGGTGCCTGCTTTAGAAAGGTGGGACTGGGGGCCGTCGTCGCGCACGGATTGGCCAATTTGGCCTTCGACCAAACGGCGGATCATCCAAGGCCCCAGCCATAAGCAGAGCATTAACGATGTGAGGGCACCTAAAATCACCCGCAGGGTTAAATAGTTAAAAACCTGAAAACTAGGTTGGTAGTGCGACAGAAAATTCGCCAAGTGAAGTAACATGTGCGGCGTTTACCTTATTTCATCCGCACGCAGTGCATTAACGACATTTTCCATGCCTGCACTACGTGATCCTTTCACCAGCAGCGTGGTGTCCGGTGGCAAAGTATTAGTGACATGGCGCTTTAGCGCCTCGTGATCGTTAAAATGCAGCCCACGACCAAAAGCTTCGCTGGCAACTCGCGCGGCATCGCCCAGCGTGAACAGCTCATCAATCCCCAAAGCGGCAGCATAGCGACCAATCTCCGCATGCAGGACCTCTGATTCACTGCCCAGCTCGCCCATCGCCCCTAAGGCGCACCAGCGTGGCGCCGGAAAACTCGCCAAAGTATCCAAAGCTGCTTTCACCGCTCCAGGATTGGCATTGTAGGTATCATCGAGCAACGTAGCACCGCGTATGCCGGCCACCACCGTTAACCTGCCCGCTAGCGCTGGCAGCGATTGCAAACGCTCGATTATCTGCGTAGGTGATACCCCTAGCGTTAACGCGGCGGCAGCGGCGGCCAGTGCATTGCTAACATTATGCTTACCTAGCAAGGGTAATGTTACATGGCCTAGCTCTCTGCCATGCTGCAATAGCGTGAAAGCATACCGCCCTTGGGAGTCACAAGAAAGCGCTGCGGCGCTCACATCGGCCAGCGAGTGGAAGCCAAAGCTGATGACGCGCCGCGGAGCCGCTCGGGCAGCCCAAAAGGCGTAGTAGCGGTCATCGCGGTTCAGGATGGCGGTACCCTCCTTGCCCAGCCCGGCTAACAGCTCGCTTTTCGCCTGTGCGATCTGCCCCATGCCACCAAATTCGCCGACATGGGCGCCAGTGACATTGGTAATAATGGCAATAGCGGGCTGTGCCAAAGGCGCTGTCCAAGCAATTTCGCCTAGATGGTTCGCGCCTAGCTCTATCACGGCGGCTCGATGCTGCTGGCGCAATCGCAGCAAAGTAAGCGGTGCGCCAAAATCGTTGTTCAGATTACCCTGGGTCGCTAACACCTCGCCTAAAGGCGCCAATAGTGCAGCGCACATTTCTTTTACCGTCGTTTTACCGCTATTGCCGGTAACCGCCACTAAGGGGCCGTGCCATGCGCGCCGATATGCACCGGCCAGTAGCCCTAGAGCTAAGCGCGTATCAGGGCACACCAGTTGGGGTATATCGCTCTCAACGGGCGTGTCGACCAACGCGGCTGCCGCGCCGAGTGATTGGGCACGTTCAACAAAGTCATGCCCGTCAAAATTAACGCCTTTTAAGGCAATAAACAGGCATCCAGGCTCAATTTTACGACTATCGGTAATAACCGAGTGAATGATTAATTGAGCAGTTTCTGGCGGTGCCTCGATCCCCAACGCCGCAGCCACCTGACCAAGCGCCCAGCGCATTACTGTTCTCTCCGTAGGGCAAAGGCGCGCTGAATCTCATCGCTATCGGTATAGGCGTGGCGTACGCCCTTAATATCTTGATAGGCTTCATGACCTTTTCCGGCGATCAGCACCACGTCCTGCGGGGCAGCCTGACGGATAGCGGCGGCGACAGCTTCGCGACGCTCACCTACTTCAGTCGCCTCGGCGTTAGCGGAAAATCCGGCCAGAATCTGCTGGCGAATTTGCGCAGCGGGTTCATGCCGTGGGTTATCGTCGGTGACCACGATATGATCCGCTAACGGCTCGGCGGCTTTGGCCATTTCAGCTCTTTTTCCGGTATCTCGTTCACCGCCACAGCCAAATACGCACCATAATTTGCCTGCATCGCCCAGGTGTGCGCGCAATGCTTTAAGCGCACTTTGCAAGGCATCCGGCGTGTGAGCATAGTCCACCACCACGCTGGGCGCGTTGGTGTCGCGATAGAGCTCCATACGGCCTGGCACAGGGGCAAGCGACGTCGCTGCTTCGAACAGCGCATTGAGCGGTTCACCTAAACCGTAAAGTACGGCCATCGCCAGCAGCACATTATCTAAATTAAAACGGCCGATTAAACCTAAGCGCAGCATTTTCTCGCCGTCGGGGGTCGCGATCATCGCCTGCTGGCCTTGCTCAAACGCCTGCCAATCCAACACTCGCAGCGTCACGGCTTCGTCTTGGCCGGTGGCCAATACCCGCATGCCCTTAGCGCAGCCCGCTAGCATTAAGCGCGCCAATGGATCATCACCATTCACCACCGCCAAACTAAGTTCAGAGCGGCGAAACAGTTTCGCTTTCGAGGCAGCGTAAGCCGCCATGCTACCGTGGTAATCCAAATGATCTCGGGTCAGGTTGGTAAAAACCCCTACGCTGACGCTCACCGCTTCCAAACGGTGCTGATCCAGGGCATGAGAAGACGCTTCTAAAGCAACTCGACGCACCCCCTGCTGCGCCAACTCACCCAACGTGGCTTGCAGCGCCAGCGGGCCTGGCGTAGTTAAGCCACTGTCCAGCAATTTACCGGGACGCCCCATGCCCAGGGTACCGATAATTCCCGCCGGTTTACCTAGCGCCTCGCTAAGTGCAGCGATGTAATGAGTGACCGAACTTTTGCCGTTGGTGCCGGTGACGCCTATCACTTCAAGATCATGCGGCACGTTGAATAAAGCCCGACCCAATTCACCTAGATGCAACGCTAGATGAGGTAGCCAAAGCACCCGCCCCTCCAACTGAACAGCACCGTGATTACTCTGCGCCAAGATTAGCGCAACGTGGGCATCAAGCGCTTGCTCAATAAAGTCGCGGCCGTCATGCTGGCTACCAGGCACCGCCACAAAAATATCGTCCTTAGTGAGCTTGCGCGAATCGGTTTCAATACGCATCTGATCCGGCAGCGCAGGCAACTCGGCGGGCAGTGGTGACTCGGGCCAAACTTGCTTGAGCGCCGTCAACACATCGCTTGGACTCAGCGTCATGCAATCTCCTTAAATAACTATTCCACTTCGTGATCGGGCGGAACATCCAACAAGCGTAAGGCATTACCCGTCACACTGGAAAACACCGGTGCGGCGACAGCGCCACCGTAAAACTCACCCGCTTTGGGGTGATCAATCATCACCACGGTGACAATACGCGGGTCAGAAATGGGCGCAATCCCGGCAAAAACACTCCGATAGGCATCCTGCGAATAGCCTTGCAGGCCGGTTTTACGCACCGTGCCCGTTTTACCGCCTACCCGATAGCCTTCCACACGAGCACGACGCCCACCGGTATAAGCCGCTACCGAGGTTTCAAGAATATTGAGCAGATCGTTGGCAACCGACGGCTCTATCGCGGGGAGGCCTTGCGGTGGTTCAGAAAGCCGCAGCAAAGACGGTGGCAAACGCACGCCATCATTGGCTAACGCCGTGTAGGCACTCGCCAACTGAACCGCTGATACAGACAGACCGTAGCCGTAAGAGAGCGTCGCTCGCTCACTACGCGACCAGCGTATGGGCACTGGCAAACTACCCGTTGACTCGCCGGGGAAGCCGGTACCAAGCGCCTGCCCCAGCCCTAACTGATTATACTTTTCCCAAATCGCGGTATCGCTCAGGCGCAGCGCCAAGCGAGACATACCCACATTCGAAGAATGCTCGAGGATGCCGGCCAAATCCAGCTCGCCATAATTACGAAAATCGCGAATGGTATATTGATCCAAGCGCATCCAGCCTGGGGACGTATCCACGATTGCGTCGCGATCCACCACACCGCTTTCCAACACGGCGGCCATGGCCAAGGGCTTCATGACCGAGCCTGGCTCAAAGACATCGACAAGCGCCTGGTTACGCAGCCCGCGCGGGTCAAGCCCCGCGCGGTTATTGGGGTTATAAGAAGGCAAGTTGGCCATTGCCAACACCTCTCCCGTCCGCGCGTCCATCATGACCAACACACCGCCATCGGCATCGTTTTCAACCACGGCTTTGCGCAACTCACGGTACGCCATGTATTGGATACGCTGATCGATAGCCAAGGTAAGCTCTCCCCCTGGCTGAGCTTCATCAATCACACCCAGTTCGCGCACCAAACGCCCACGGCGATCTTTAATCACCCGCCGCTGCCCCGGGCGGCCTGCCAAGTAAGGCTGGTAGGAAAGCTCTAAGCCTTCTTGGCCAACATCGTCAACGTTGGTCACACCAAGCAGTTGCGCAGCGACTTCACCAGCGGGATAGTAGCGTTTGTACTCGCGCTGCGGGTAGACACCAGGAGTGCGTAGATTGAGAACCTGCTGGGCAGCGGCAGGCGTCATCTGACGGCGCAAGTACATAAATTCGTGTTCGCTAAAGCGCGCCACTCGTGCCTCAAAGTCGTCCAGTGTCATGCCTAACGCCTGAGCCAGCACTATGCGCTGAATAGCATCGTCGGGCAACTCTTGCGGATTGGCCCAGAGTGTTACCACCGGCGTGGAAATCGCCAACGGTTCGCCATTGCGGTCTGTAATCATGCCACGGTGGGCGGGGATTGTTTCATGACGGAGAGTACGCGCGTCACCCTGGCTCTGGAGAAAGGGGCGATCAATGACCTGCAAAAGCGTAATACGGCCGATTAAGATGGCAGCCGCCAACCCAATCGCCAATAAAATAAACATAAACCGGCCGCCACCCAATGGCGGTGCAATCGGTGCCTGACGCGAGGTGCCGCCTCGGCGCTGGTGCTTCATGGCCGAATCACCTCAACGTCATTGACATCGGGGATACGCATACCCAGGCGCTCAGTAGCGATTTGTTCAATACGGGCAGGTGTTGACCATGCCCCCTCCTCAAGTAGTAACTGCCCCCACTCTGTTTGCAGCTGATTCTCTTCTTGCTCCAGCTGTTGCAGCTGTGCAAAGTGGACCCGCGTCATGTGGGTCGTGACAACCACGCCCAGCCCTGAAGCCATACAGAGTAAAAACAGCAGACCAATGATCACCGGCCAGATACGCAGTCGCAGCTTAAAAGGCCATTCGGCGCTTAGCGTGGTTGCCCACTGCTCAATCCGATCCATGCTCATGATGACATTTACTTCCGTTTGCGTGCAGCCCGCATGACGGCACTGCGGGCACGAGGGTTGGCATCTACTTCGCCATCACTCGGCCGCACACCCTTGCCCAGTGCTTCTATTCGCCGGTTCAATTGATCGTCGCGGATAGGCACCCCGCGCGGCAAATGGGTATCACCACGGACGTGGTGACGAATAAAGCGTTTAACACGACGATCTTCGAGCGAATGGAAACTGATCACCACTAAATGCCCGCCGGGGACGAGTGCTTCCAAGGCGGCGTCGAGCGCACTGTCTAACTGCTCAAGCTCTGCGTTAACAAAAATACGCAGCCCTTGGAACGCTTTCGTTGCCGGGTGGCGGCCTTTCTCCCAAGCGGGGTGGGCCACTTTGAGCACTTCAGCCAGGTCCACCGTATGAGTAAACGGTTTTTCTACCCGGCGAGTCACTACAGCGCGTGCAAGACGCTTGGCGTAGCGCTCTTCGCCGTAGGTTTTAAACACATAGGCAATGTCTGCCTCGCTGGCCCGCGCCAGGAAGTCGGCAACGCTCTGGCCTTGGGTTGGGTCCATGCGCATGTCCAGCGGCCCATCGCGCATAAAGCTGAAACCACGCTCAGGGTCATCTAGCTGAGGCGAAGACACGCCAACGTCAAGCAGCACGCCGGAAAGCTTACCAAACACGCCTTGCTCACGAGCAAACTCGCCAAGCTGCGCAAACTCGCGCTGGGCGATCTGGAAGCGCGGATCATCTATATCAGAGGCCGCCGCAATTGCCTGGGGGTCCCGATCCATGGCAAGCAGCTGACCTTGGGCACCCAAACGATCGAGAATTAGTCGTGAGTGACCGCCTCTGCCAAACGTTCCGTCCAAATAAATGCCTTGAGCATCGTGAACCAAGGCATCGACAGCACCTTCCAGGAGCACGCTGGTATGGCGAAAGCGGGAAGCAACCTGTTCAGCGTCAGGAGACGGCATGTTTTTCTCACACAAGAATATAAAAGACGATATTGTTAAAAATAACGCTACGAAGGGCGTGCAGGCACGCCCTGATATGAAAAATGGGGGAGTCGGCCGATAAGCCGGGTTCTGTCGTGGACAGCCATTCCTCTAGGCGCTGCGTTACCACAGCGCTCAAGCAACCTACCCGGACCCAGCGCGGGCCACGCCATTGGGTCCCTATTTGGTCTTGCTCCGAGTGGGGTTTACCTTGCCACGCACTGTTGCCAGGCGCGCGGTGCGCTCTTACCGCACCCTTTCACCCTTACCGGCCCCGAAGGGCTTAGGCGGTCTACTCTCTGCTGCACTTTCCGTCGGCTCACGCCGCCCAGGCGTTACCTGGCACTCTGCCCTATGGAGCCCGGACTTTCCTCCCCTAATACCTTTTAAGGGGTATTAGCGGCGACTGTCTGGCCAACTCCGGCGGCAAGCATACCAGCGCCCTTGGTTTGCCTCAATGCTCACCTTTAATTGCTTGCAAACGAGCATACCAAGCTTGCTTACGCCCACCCAGCATGCGTGCCGCAATGGCAGCGCTTTGCTTGACGCCTACACCTTCTGAAAGCAACGCCTCAAGCAGTGCCTGTGCAGATATATCCTGGTGCTCCCCCTGCTCTACTGGGGGAGCGCCAGCCACAATCACGACGAACTCGCCCCTAGCCTGATTAGGGTCGGCGCTTAGCTGCAAAAGCAACGATTCAGGCGTACCCTGCAAGAACGTTTCAAATGTTTTGGTAAGCTCCCGGGCCAACACCACCTCACGACCGGCCATCTGCTCCTGCAAAGCTTCCAGGGTCGCCACGATACGATGAGGTGATTCATAGAACACCACTGTCTCCTCGCGGGTCTTCCAGTTCTCAAGCGCCTGACGTTTGGCGCCTGACTTGGCAGGCAGAAACCCGGCAAACACAAACCGGTCAGTGGGCAGCCCCGCTCCCGACAAAGCGGTTATGAGCGCGCAAGGGCCAGGGATCGGAACAATATTACGCTTTCGAGCGCGAAGCTCACGCACCAGAACAAACCCAGGGTCGCTAATCAATGGCGTGCCTGCATCGCTGATCAAGGCAATATCTTCGCCTGCGGCAAGGTAGCTATCCAAGGCTTCTACCCGGTGCGCCTCATTGTGCTCATGCAGTGAGAGCATCGGCTTGTTCAGCCCTAGGTGCGCCAGCAGGCGGCCGCTATGGCGGGTATCCTCCGCCGCCACCCGCGCCACTTGTCCTAACACCCGAGCGGCACGCGCGGTTAAATCGTCCAAATTCCCAATTGGCGTAGCAACCACGTACAATGTACCCGGATTATGCTCTGTCATTATTGACTCTCGATTCGTTGATGACTTTCGATTCGTTGATGGCTTGCTCAGCCGATACGCTATGCTTGCACTGAGACCTCGGCAAACGTTGACAAGCAGCAACAGCGCAAATGGAAACTTTAAAGGAAGGATACATGAAACAGTCATTACGTGGCTTACTCGCCGCTGCCCTTGTGGCATTACTCGTTGCTGGCTGTGCGATGCAATCGCCTAGCGTGGTGGATCGCGTGCCCGATGAGGACCCTGGCCGGCTACTTAGCCAAGCGGAGCAACAAGCGCCCGAGCAAGCCGCCAAAACTCGCTTGGAAGCGGCCAATATCCTAGCCCGACAAGGGCGGCGCGATAACGCGTTCGACACTGCCGATGGCATTGATGAAAGCCGGCTATCAGAATCTGACCGTGTTCGTTGGGCCCTGCTATTTTCCGAGCTAGCGCGCGCCTTAGACGAGCCCCGCGCCGTACTGCGTGCTACCCAGGTACTCGACGACGAACTGCCGATGCAAGCCAATCAGCAACAAACCCTGTCCGAGCGTCAGCGCTGGGCCCAGGAAGCACTGGATCAGCCCAGCGCGGTCAGCATCGCGCTGCCCGAGCTTGAAGGGCAAGATATTCGCCGTATCGTGGTTGCATTGCCCGAATCAGGACCGCTTAGCAGCGTCGCTAACACCATTGCCATGGCCATGCGTCAGCACCATGAGGTTAAAGGCGACAATGTCGAACTCAACTTTCTAGACGCCTCACGCTACTCAACGGACGAGCTGTATGATCGCGCTCAGCAAATGAATGCGCAGCTGATTATCGGCCCATTGGCGAAAGACCAAGTCACCCAGCTGGAACAGCGCGCTAGCGTGCCGCTCCCCACGTTAGCGCTTAATTATGGTAGCGGTGACAGCAATCAGGCCCAGCGGCTGTTTCAATACGGCCTGTCGGCGGAAGACGAGGCACGCCAAGCCGCTCAGCGCGCCTGGCAGGATGGTCAACGCCAAATGTCCATGATGGTGCCCGATAATGACTGGGGCCGTCGGGTAGGCGAAGCCTTTTGGAATGAGTGGCAACGTCAAGGCGGAGAGATTACCAATGCCGTGCGCTACAACCCTGAAAGCTCGGTTGCTAATGCCGTTCAAACCGCCCTTAACGTTAGCGGTGACCGCGCCCGGCTGGGCAATATAGACGCGCTGTTTCTGCTCGCCCTGCCTGAGTACGCCCGCCAGGTGCCGCCTACCATGGACTACTACTACGCGCCTAACCTACCCATTTATGCCACTTCACATTTACACGAAGGGCGCCTGCAAACTCGCCTTGACCAAGATCTTAACGACGTGATGTTTATGGATATCCCCTGGCAAATCCCCGATGCGGCCGTGGGGGGCGAAGAAGTGCTGCCCTTCGCAGCGACCTACCAGAGCTTAAGAGACGAATCCGATGCTTCCATGTTTCGTCTAATGGCAATGGGCGTGGATGCTTACGAACTGGCCATCCGCCTTTCCAACCTCAACGAACTAAACGGCCTCAGTGGCAGCACCGGCACCCTCTACCTCAACGGTGACGGTCGCATTTACCGCGAACTGCCTTGGGCAAAATTCCAAAACGGCGTCCCTTCGCCTATTTTAGTACCTTCTCTCGGCGATACACCCCAGGAAAGCAGTGACGAATAACGCCCGGACCGCCAGGGCACGCGGCGCCGCCATTGAGCAAATCGCCGCTCAATGGCTATGCAAGCAGGGCCTCACCCTCATTGCGCAGAACCATCACGTCAAAGGCGGTGAACTTGACTTGGTAATGCGTGATGACGATATTCTTGTGTTTATTGAGGTCAAACATCGCACCACCGCGCGCTACGGACACCCCCTGGAAACCATCACCTATCAAAAACAACAGCGTCTAGTGCGAGCAGCCAGTTTATATCTCGCCCGCGGCGGGCTTTCATCGCCCTGCCGCTTTGATATCCTAGCGATTATTGGCAAATCGCCTGATCTCGATTTTCACTGGGTAAAAGCCGCTTTTGATGCCTTTTGAAACCAATTAATACACTATTTTAATCAGGAAGCCCTGATGGACTTTCAAGCTCGTATACTCGGTCACTTTAACGCCAGCATCGACACCAAGACCTATGCCAGCGAAGTGCTACCACCCTTTATCGAGGTGGCCAGCCAAATGATGGTGCAGTGCCTAGTCAGCGAAGGTAAAATTCTTGCCTGCGGCAATGGCGGTAGCGCTGGGGATAGCCAGCATTTCTCTTCGGAGCTACTTAACCGTTTTGAACGTGAACGCCCCAGCCTACCCGCGCTGGCGCTCACTACAGATACTTCGACACTCACCTCAATCGCTAACGACTATAGCTATAATGAGGTTTTTTCAAAGCAGATTCGCGCCCTCGGTCAGCCGGGCGATGTGTTATTGGCCATTTCTACCAGCGGCAACTCAGGCAATATTGTGCAAGCCATCCAAGCCGCCCACGACCGGGATATGACCGTGGTAGCGCTTACCGGCCGCGATGGCGGCGATATGGCGTCGTTGTTAGGTCAGGATGACTGTGAAATTCGCGTTCCTGCCACCTCGACGGCTCGCATCCAGGAAGTCCATTTGTTGGTGATCCACTGCTTGTGCGACCTCATTGATGAACAACTGTTTGGCAGTGCTTAAGCGCCTATCGGCTCCTTCTCACTGCGTTATCACTTACATTAAGGAGTCATAACGATGACCCAGCGCTTCTCCTCTCGTGGCCTAATCGCCGTCGCGCTTTGTGCGGCCCTCTTTATCAGCGGTTGCGCCAACAACTCAGCGTCCAACCAGTCCAACTATGCCCAACGTAGCGACGATGTTGAGGCCATTGATACAACTATTGAGCGTGAAGTTGATGCCGCACTGAAGCGCGCTGATGCGCGACTAGGCGATGCCCGCATTCGCGCTCACAGTTTTAACGGTGTTGTACTACTGGTGGGACAAGTACCTAGTGAGGAATTACGCGACATGGCAGGCGACGTTACCCGCAATTTACGTGGCGTTGACCGGGTTCATAACGAACTGACCATCGCCGCCCGCCTACCCACCACTCAGCGCCTTGCCGACACTTGGTTAACCACCAATGTGATCAGCCAGCTAGCTACTAATGACCGCATCGACTCCTCAAAAATAAAACTCACCACTGAAAATGCCAGCGTTTATCTGATGGGTCGCGTTAGCCGTGCAGAGGCGGATCGGATCGTCAACGCAGCCTCTGCTGTAGGCGGCGTACAGCGCATCGTTAAGGTATTTGAGTACCTCGACTAACACACTGCTGAACCCACTCACGCGAAATCAAGCCTGTTGGATTAAAAAAGCCTCGCCCTTATCAGAGAGCGAGGCTTTTTATTGTGCCGCGTCAGGCGCTTTACTTAATCACCCGCAGCGTCGGCTTTTTCTTCGACTTAGCATCTTTGTCAGCTGCTTGTGAAGGCGTCTTCGAATGATGATCACCATCCTTTGAAACCGGCTCTGTAATTGATAGCTCTGGCTTGGTTGAAGGCTCTTTCTTGCCCTTGGCTGAAGGCTCTGACTTATCAGAAGCATGGCCTTCGTCAATATCATCGGACTCAGCTCCATCCCCCAGCTCAGGCTCATGCCCGAATACCATGCCCGCACCGTTTTCTCGAGCGTAGATAGCAATTAACGCCGGTATGGGAATCATGACCTGCATGGGTTGCCCCCCAAAACGAGCATTAAAGCCTATCGCCTGATTCTCCATAAATAGATCGCGCACGGCGGTTGGCGCCACATTTAAGACAATCTGGCCATTTTGTACAAACTGGCGGGGCACCTCAACGCCAGGCAAGGTGGCATCGACCACCACATAAGGGGTTAACTCATTATCCAACAACCACTCATACAATGCTCGGGCGAGATAGGGGCGACTTGATTTCATCGGGACTCCCTCCTCCTAACAGATAAGGCTCCCTGCCTTGATCAAAAGCATAGGAGCCAAATGAATTCAAGCGCGCATCTCTTTTTCACGCTCACTTAAAGATGCCTTAAATGCTTCACGCTCAAATACCCGTGACATATAGGCCAGCAACGGCTTAACCTGTTTTTCGGGCAGCTCGATATTGAGCTCAGGCAAACGCCACAGTACGGGCGCTAAACAGCAATCTACCAGGGTAAACTCTTCGCTCATGAAATAAGGCATATCTTCAAAAATCGGCGAGATACCAATCAAGCTTTCACGCAGCTCTTTTCGCGCTTTATCCGCCTCTTTCTTACCGCCGCTGCGAATCTGGTCAACCATTGGGCACCACTCGCGCTCAATCCGGTGCATCCATAGCCGACTCTGCGCGCGCGCTACTGGATAAACAGGCAATAACGGAGGATGCGGAAAACGCTCATCCAAATATTCCATCATGACCTTGGATTCATACAGCACCAAATCACGATCTAACAACGTCGGTACGCTGTTGTACGGATTGAGGTCTGCCAGCTCTTCCGGCGGTTTTTCCTCGAGCACATCGACAATATCGACGGCAACCCCCTTCTCGGCCAGCACAATGCGCACACGATGACTGAAATGATCATCACCACCTGAGTAAAAGATCATCGACGACCGCTTGGCCACAACACCCATGAAAGCATCCTCGCATCAAATCAATCTTGGATAATAACATGCCAGCCCGCTCTTAGGGGAAGCTAGCTTGCTTTGCTTATATTGCTTTACCAATCCACTAGCGCCTTACCAACAAACAAAAGGCGCACAGCTTACGCCGTGCGCCTCCTTGACCGTCAGCGACTGTTATTAGTGAACGTCTCGCCAGTATTCACGTTTTAGGAAATAAGCAACCACCCCAAAAATAAAGATAAAGATCAAAACTTTAGGCGCTAATGCTTGCGCCTGCAGTTTGGAAGGCTCACCCACATAAGCCAAGAAGTTGGTTAAGTCATACACCGCCTCCTCGAACTCATCAGGCTCAAGCGCTCCAGGCTCAGTGACTTGCAGCACATCGCACGACTGATATTTACCCGAAAGAGGGTCAGGCTCTTGGCCCTCTACCGGATGATCGGTTTCAGCGCAGACCATTTCCTGAACGCCTTGCAAAGGCTCCAGCACGTTAGGCATTGCTACCAAATCAAATACCGTGTTGTTGACGCCGGTTGGACGGCTAGGGTCTTTATAGAAACCAAGCAGATAAGAGTAAATCCAATCGGTTCCTCGCAGACGCGCTTCAAGCGTTAAGTCAGGCGGCGCGGCACCAAACCAGCTCTCTGCATCGCCGCTGTCCATGGCGATATGCATCTGATCGTTAAAAGCCAAGTCGGACGAAAAAATCAGGTTTTCCTCAATTAGATCCTGAGGAATGTCCAAGTCGTCCGCTGCGCGGGCAAAACGCTGATGCTCCAGGGAATGGCAGCCCATACAGTAATTCACATACAGCTTCATGCCGTTCTGCAGCGAGGCCTGATCGTGTAGATCAGGATCCATCGAGTGGGACACACTAGCGCCCCCTGCAGCCATCGTGGTTACTGGCACTATCGCGAAAAGTAGTGCTAATAGATGCTTTTTCATTAGCCAGTCACCCTTTCCGGAACGGGTTTAGTCTTCTCTAGCCTGGTGTAGAAAGGCATCAAGACGAAGTAGGCGAAATAAACGACGGTGCACACTTGCGCTAGAAGCGTCCTCCCTTCGGTCGAGGGCAATACACCCAAGATGCCGAGAATGACGAAACTGATCGCAAACAGCAGCAGCATGGTCTTAGACATCCAGCCTTTATAGCGCATTGATCGAACCGGGCTGCGATCCAACCAGGGCAAAACGAACAGCACCGCGATAGCGCCGCCCATAAATATAACCCCCAGGAATTTGGCGTCCAAGCCGAACACCGAGAAGGTAATGGCACGCAAAATGGCGTAAAACGGCGTGAAGTACCAGACAGGCGCAATGTGATCCGGCGTTTTCAGCGGATTGGCTGGCTCAAAGTTAGGCTTTTCAATGAAATAACCACCCCCTTCCGGGAAATAAAACACCACTACACAGAACACAAACAGGAAGATAGCAATACCCACCAGATCCTTAACCGTGTAATAAGGATGGAATGCAATACCATCCAACGGCTTACCGGTTTCATCTTTTTTCTGCTTGATATCAATACCGTCTGGGTTATTAGAGCCCACTTCATGCAGGGCAATAATGTGTAGCACCACGAGCGCTAAAATCACGATCGGTAATGCCACCACGTGCAGCGCAAAGAAACGGTTAAGGGTAATGCCCGTAATCAGGAAGTCGCCACGCACCCATTGAGCCAAATCAGGGCCAATCGCTGGAATAGCAGAGAACAGCGAGATGATGACCTGAGCACCCCAGTAGGACATCTGACCCCATGGCAACAGGTAGCCCATAAAGGCTTCCGCCATTAGCGCCAAATAAATGGTCATGCCAAATATCCAGACTAACTCACGAGGCGCTTTGTAAGATCCATACAGCAAACCGCGAAACATATGCATATAAATAACGACAAAGAAGGCAGAAGCGCCCGTCGTGTGCATATAGCGAATCAACCAACCCCACTCGACATCGCGCATGATGTACTCGATGGAGTCGAAAGCACCTTCTGCGGAGGGGTTATAGCTCATGGTAAGCCATACGCCCGTTAATATCTGATTGACCAGCGCCAACATGGCCAGCACACCAAACAAATAGAAGAAGTTAAAATTCTTCGGTGCGTAATACTTTGTTAGGTGATCTTGCATCATCTGAGTAGCAGGAAAGCGGTCGTCTACCCAGCGCATGATGCCGCTTTCTGCTTTGGCTTTATTGGGATTGGCCATCAGGCAGTCTCCTCATCTTCGCCTACGATGATGATGTCATCATTTACGAAGCGATAGGGTGGCACCTCAAGGTTAGTCGGCGCGGGAACGTTGTTAAATACACGACCTGCCAAATCAAAGCGAGAACCGTGGCATGGACAGAAAAAACCACCCGGCCAGTTATCAACGCCCACACCTTCTGCGTCAGGTTCCGGCCGGAAAAGCGGTGAACAGCCCAGGTGAGTGCAGATGCCAATTAAAACACCGATTTCTGGTCTAATGGAGCGCAATTCGCTAGTTACATACCCCGGCTGCTGAGGCACCTCTGAATTAGGGTCTGCCAAGCTGTCGGCAGTCAGTGCTTCAGTGCGCTCGATCATCTCCGGTGTGCGGTTGATGATCCATATAGGACGACCACGCCACTCAACGGTCATGCGCTGCCCTGGTTCAAGCCTCGATATATCCGCTTGAACGGGAGCACCCGCCGCTCTTGCCCTGGCACTAGGCTGCCAAGAAGCCACAAAGGGGACCGCAACCCCGACAGCGCCCACCGCACCCACAACGGAGGTGGCGCCTACGAGGAAACGGCGTCGGCCTTTGTTTACGCCGTTATCTGCCATTTAAGGTTTCTCCCATCAGCTTACCCGTTCCGCCACAAAGGTGTCTGCGGCGACGAATATTAATTACGCTCTATGGTAAAAAAACAAAGCGCTGTGCACAAGAACAACCGCCCGTGACCATAGTGGTACGAGCAATATAATATTCTGATATACCAATAAAAAAAGCCCAGGTCGATGACCTGGGCATTTTGCCGCATAGCGTAAAAATTAACGCTTGGAGAACTGCGGACGACGACGTGCTTTGCGCAAGCCGACTTTCTTACGCTCAACTTGACGTGCATCACGCGTTACGTAGCCAGCGGCACGTAGTGAAGGACGTAGGTCTTCGTTATAGTTCATCAAGGCACGGGTAATGCCGTGGCGAATGGCGCCAGCTTGAGACGAACCACCACCGCCAGCGACGGTGACGAAAATATCGAATTGATTCAATGTTTCAGTCAACTCAAGCGGCTGACGAACAACCATACGACCGGTAACACGACCGAAATAAAGATCGAGGTCTTGGTTGTTGACGCTAATTTTGCCAGAGCCCGGCTTCATAAACACGCGAGCGGTGGAAGTCTTGCGGCGCCCGGTACCGTAATACTGCTGTGTCATGGCGAAGATTTCCTCAGAGGTTCAGTTCAAGCGGCTGTTGGGCAGCATGCGGATGCTCGGCACCGGCGTACACTTTTAACTTTGTGTACATGGCACGGCCCAAAGGACCTTTCGGCAACATGCCTTTAACGGCAGACTCAATGATGCGCTCGGGCGCATGATCAAGCATTTTGTCGAATGTCATGGAGCGCAGACCGCCCGGGTAACCAGTGTGGCGGTAGTAGGTTTTAGCCTTCGCCTTATTACCGGTTACGTGGACTTTCTCTGCGTTGATGACGACGATGTAATCGCCGGTATCAACGTGAGGGGTAAATTCGGGTTTATGCTTGCCACGTAGGCGGCGAGCAATCTCGGTTGCTAGACGACCGAGCGTTTTGTCCTTAGCGTCGACAACATACCAGTCGCGCTGGACGGACTGCGGCTTAGCACTGAACGTCTTCATGGATGAAATCACCAGATTAAATGTATGGGGTGACTCACACCGTTACACGGCGAAGCACCATCCCTATTCTTTTTGGTTGCAAGCATGGCAAGCAACATGTAGCGAGCGCATTCTACAGTAAGGAATATGACAAGTTAAGCCGTATCGCGACTTTTTTGTAGCGACCATGCCCACTGCTAAGATTACGGCTTATGCGCCATGGCAAGATACTCTTTAGACTGCATCTCTTGTAGACGCGAAAGCGTGCGCTGAAACTCAAAGGTGAGCTTGCCATCGCTATATAACGCCTCTATCGGCGCCTCCGCCGACATCAGCAGCTTGACACCGCGGTCATAAAACTCATCAACCATGTTAATGAAGCGGCGGGCCTGATCATCGTTTTGGGCATCCATCCGCACGACGTTAGATACCAGCACCGTATGAAATTCCCGAGCCAGCTCAATATAATCATTCTGACTACGCGGCCCATCGCACAGCTCGAGAAACTCGAACCACGCCACATCGTCATGCAGACGGCGTATTTTTAATACACGGTGATTCACCTCTAGCGACGCCTCTGCTTCGCCATCGTGCCCGGCTATTTCCCTAAAGCTACGTGCCAATTCACGCTCAGCTGTCTCATCCAGCGGCGAATGGAAGATGGCAGCACGCTCAAGCGCACGTAACCGGTAATCAACACCAGAATCGACGTTTACCACCTCGCAGTGGCGGTTAACAAGCGCGATAGCGGGCAGAAAACGCGACCGCTGCAGGCCGTTTTTATACAAATCGTCGGGTATGATATTAGAGGTCGCCACTAGCACGACCCCCCGCTCGAACAACGCCTCCAACAAGTTGGCTAAAATCATCGCATCAGTAATATCTTTGACAAAGAACTCATCAAAGCAAATAACCCGCGCCTCCGTGGCAAATTTACCAGCAATCAGCGTTAACGGATTTTTTTCACCCTTATAATGAGCCAGTTCGTTATGCACACGCTGCATAAAGCGATGAAAATGAGTGCGCATTTTATCGGCAAAGGGCAATGCTTCGTAAAAAGTATCGACTAAATAGGTCTTTCCACGCCCTACCCCACCCCAAAAATACAACCCCTTCACTTGAGGTAAGACGGGCTCATCAGGCGGCGAGGACTTCTTGCCTATAAAACCCGCCATTTTAGCTTTTAGCCCTTTATTAGCGACTAAGGCCTTAGGGGCGCGAGTGGGTGTGGCGACCAACTCATCGTAAAGCCTCTGAAGGTGTTTGACCGCAGCCTCTTGCGCTGGATCATATTGAAAATCATCGCGCTCTAAATCAGCTCGATAGCGCTCTATAGGCGTTTCAGGACGCGCTTTTGACAACGGCTTATCCGCAGGTGTTAATGACATGCAATCGCCTCCCAAACCATGAAACGCAGCCAACGGCATGACCGCCGACCCCCTAAGAAAACTGCGATTATACTCACTGATACGTCATCGCGCATGAGTGTATTGACCCAACAGGCTGACTGGCGCCTATAATAGCAGCCTGTTTGATTGTTAAGCTGCAGGCTATAAGCCGACAGTTATGGATACAAAGCGCCAGGGAGAACACTGTGGACGCAAGCTCACCATTAACATTTGCCATAATCGGACTTATCGTTGGCTTTATCGCTGGCATGGGTTGCTATCGCCTATTCAGCAAAAGCCAGCGCGACAGGGCTGCCTTGCGGCAAAAGCTACTCGAACACGAACATCAAATCGCTGAAATGAAAAGTAGCGTTGGCAGTCACCTGACAGGGATTTACGAACGCCTCAGCAAAATACGTGATGAAGCCAATCAGCTAGAGCGACAGTTAAAAGCTGACGCCGAGGAGTGGAATATTCGCGATGCCGCTATCCAACCTGGCCTTGACCTAACCAACATACCAGCGGACAAAAAATCACCGTCAACCGAGGACAGCGTCGCCCCGGCGACCCCCCGCGACTATGCTGACGGAAAAAACGGCACACTATCGGAAGATTTTGGTTTGAAGGGCGATGAGGCAGCAACGCCACAGCCGCCGCGTTACTAACTCACTCAACGTTACCGGCCTCTCCCCCCCCCCCCCCCTTAAATGTTATTGCCGTTTAGATGTCTATTCGTTAGGCGGGGTTATCGATATCCACAAAGCGATGCTCGACACCGTACGCATCGCTTAGCCATTCGCCTATGGCCTGAACACCGTAACGCTCAGTCGCATGGTGGCCCGCTGCAATATAATGAATACCCATTTCACGCGCTAGATGCGTAGTCCGCTCGGATATTTCACCCGACACAAAGGCCTGCGCACCGGCCTCAATAGCGGCCGTAATCATGTCCTGCGCACCGCCGGTGCACCAAGCAATACGTTCTATACTGCCCACTTGTGGAGCCTCAATCACCAACGGCTCACGTTGCAGCGTGTGTGCAACGTGCGAGGCCAAAGACTGAATGGTCTGCGGTTGCACTAAACGTCCAGACCATAACAATCCATCGCCAAGCTCCCCATCAAGACAACCTTCAACCTTCCAGCCAAGGCGCCTCGCCAATTCGGCGTTATTGCCCATCTCTGCATGAGCATCCAGTGGCAAGTGATATGCCAATAAACTGATATTGTGCTCAAGCAGCGTTTTAATCCGCCTCTGCTTCATGCCGGTAATCGCCACGGGCTCGTTTTTCCAAAAATAGCCGTGATGCACTAATAGCATATCCGCCTGCCAGGCGACCGCTTCATCCAGCAGCGCTTGACAAGCCGTCACGCCGGTCATAATACGCCTAACCTGGCCGCTACCTTCTACTTGCAATCCGTTAATCGTAAAGTCTTTAAACTGTGAGGCGCGCAACTGATGATCACAGGCTGCCACTAATTGGTCGCGATGAATCATAAAAAGACTCCGTTAATGATTAAAATGCACCCGTGAGGAACCTGCTCATAAAGTGTTACCATACTGCTATTATAAAGACTCGCCTCTTATTATCGCCAATAGCGAGACCGACCCCGTTAAGGAATGTTTGCATGCGACGCTATGTGCTGCCTTACCTATGGCCTGTCCTCACAGGCGTACTGCTCGCTATATTGATTTTAGTTGCTCTCCCCGAACGACTGCCTAATCCGATGAGTGATACGCCCCCCCAGACGTCGGCACCCGCTATTTCCACGACACCTACAGCCGTTGAGCGCGACACTAATCGCCCTGCGCCCGAGATCCACCAGGCAGCACCGCTAACTCGCAATCAAGGCCCAGCAAGCTACTCCCATGCGGTGAATCAAGCGGCGCCTGCAGTAGTTAACATCTATTCTTCGCGTATTGTTGAGCGTGACCAGCACCCACTGATGTCGGACCCGTTTTTCCAACAGTTTTTCGATAACCAAGGCGATGACGCGACAACTCATCAACGTATGCTTTCGAGTCTAGGCTCTGGGGTTATCGTTAGTGAAGACGGCTATGTACTGACCAATCATCATGTCATCAACGGTGCGGACGAGATCCAGGTAGCCTTGCGCGATGGTCGTGAGACACTAGCCGAAGTGATCGGCACCGATCCAGAGAGCGACCTGGCCGTATTAAGAATTAACCTGGACGACTTGCCAGTGATTGAACTGACGGACTCTGCTGACGTAGCGGTAGGCGATGTAGCGCTGGCCATCGGCAACCCGTTTGGCGTGGGACAAACCGTCACAATGGGCATTATTAGCGCGACGGGACGCAACCACCTTGGCCTTAACGCCTACGAAGACTTCATTCAAACCGATGCCGCTATCAATCCGGGCAACTCAGGCGGGGCGCTAGTCAATCCTGAGGGCGCCATGGTCGGGATTAATACCGCGATCTTCTCACGCTCAGGCGGCTCCCAGGGCATTGGGTTTGCGATTCCTGCCAACCTCGCCCATAGCATTCTTGATGAATTGGTCACCCAAGGCCGCGTGATCCGCGGCTGGCTGGGTATCGAGGCGCAGGCGCTGTCACGAGAACTAGCCGCCTCCTTTGGCCTGCGAACGCCGCAGGGGGTAATTATCGCAGGGGTCGTCAATGACGGCCCAGCCGACAAGGCGGGGCTAGAGCCGGGAGACGTTTTGCTCGCCGTCGATGGAGAGCCTATTTTAGATGCACGTACCGCCATGAGTGATATTGCCTCAATCCCCCCCGGCACGTCTCTTCCGCTGACTATCGTTCGCAGCGGCGAGCGCATGCAAATGACCCTAGAGGTGGGAGAGCGCCCGCGGCCCGTTTCCACGGTAGACGATGAAGGAATGCCACGCCAACGCGGATCATAACGCCCTAACGTAAAGCGCCTAACATAAATAGCTAGGCGCTTTTAGCGGCTTCAATCGCGAATCCGATACTCCGCTGAGCGCGCATGGGCGGTTAACGATTCACCTCGCGCCAATACCGAGGCGATTTTACCCAATTCAGAAGCACCGGCAGCAGAACAATGAATAATCGAAGAGCGCTTCTGAAAGTCGTAAACGCCCAGCGGTGAAGAGAAACGCGCCGTACCGGAGGTAGGTAAAACGTGATTCGGTCCGGCACAGTAATCGCCTAACGCTTCAGCGGTATAGCGCCCCATAAAGATCGCCCCAGCATGACGAATATCGTCCAACCATGCTTCAGGCTCAGACACCGAAAGCTCCAAGTGCTCAGGCGCAATGCGGTTAATCATGGCAATGGCGTCTTGAGCATCCTGGCAGTGAATCAACGCGCCCCGCTTACGCAGCGATTCACGTACAATCTCTGCGCGCTCCAAGCTCGGCAGCAGACGCTCAATCGCCGCTTCCACCGCATCCAGATGCTCAGCATCCCAGCTAACCAAAATCGATTGGGCGTCTTCGTCGTGCTCGGCCTGAGAGAATAGATCCATCGCCAGCCACTCGGGATCGGTCTGACCATCGGAAACCACCATAATTTCCGATGGGCCGGCAATCATATCAATGCCCACTTGCCCAAACACCGCGCGCTTTGCCGTGGCGACATAGATATTACCCGGCCCGACGATTTTATCGACCCGAGGAACACTTTCTGTGCCAAACGCAAGCGCGGCGACGGCTTGTGCACCGCCAATGGTGAAGACGTAATCAACACCGGCTAAATGTGCGGCTGCCAGCACCAGCTCGTTTAATACGCCGTCAGGCGTGGGTACGACCATCACGATTTCGCGCACACCGGCCACGTGGGCAGGAATCGCATTCATCAGCACCGAAGAGGGGTACGCCGCTTTGCCGCCAGGGACGTAGATGCCAGCGCGATCCAGCGGTGTGACTTTCTGCCCTAATACCGTGCCATCGGGCTCTTGATACTGCCAAGAATCAGGTTTTTGACGCTCGTGGTAACGCTTGATTCGTTCAGCGGCGCTAGAGAGCGCCTCGCGCTGCTCGGCAGGCAAGTGATCAAACGCTTTCTTTAGCTGTTCAGGGGTTAGCTGCAGCTCATCCATCTGGGTCACAGAGAGCCGGTCAAAACGATTCGTGGCTTCAATAACGGCAGCGTCGCCACGCTGCTTAACGCTGGCCAGTATTTCCTCAACCCGCGTTTGCACCGCCTTATCAGACACGCTATCCCAATCCAGCAGGCGGTCAAGCCGCCGATGGAAGTCCCCATCGTTCGTCGATAGCCGAGCAATCGTGGGCTGTTCGCTAACGTTTGTTTCACTGATCGCTTGTTCGCTAATAGGATCGCTCATAGGTCACCTCAAATTATTCGGCAAGCTGTACCTGACGCTTTTTAACTGCGCTGTCTAAGCGGGCCAGTAACGGTTTAATACGCTCATGCTTCATGGTCATGGCCGCCTTGTTGACGATCAAGCGCGTGCTGATATGGGCGATTAATTCACGCGGCTCCATGCCGTTGGCACGTAAGGTATTGCCCGTATCGACAATATCGACAATTTCATCAGCCAAATTCATCAAGGGCGCAAGCTCCATAGCACCATAGAGCTTGATGACCTCGGCCTGGATACCCTGCTCGGCATAATAACGACGCGCGATATTGACAAACTTAGTAGCCACCCGGCGCCGCGCACGGGCAGGCAATTCCCCGGTGACGCCAGCCGTCATCAATTTGCAGCGGGCAATATCGAGATCCAATGGCTCATAAAGCCCTTCAACACCGTGCTCAAGCAGCACATCTTTGCCTGCAATCCCCACATCGGCGGCCCCTAGCTGAACGTAGGTAGGCACGTCGGTGGCACGGATAATCACCAGTTTTACATCGGGCAGGTTGGTATCAAAGAGTAGCTTGCGGCTTTTGCTGAGATCTTCAACGGGCGCAATGCCCGCATCGGCTAGCAGCGGCAGCGTCTCTTCCAGGATACGGCCCTTCGAGAGGGCTAAAATCAGTTGCTTACTCATCGTGTTGGCCAATGGTTATTAGTATGCAAGGGCTTAGCAGAAGGAACTTAATAGCAGAGACTTTAGTAATAAAAACTTAGTAGCATGACTCAGCCAGGAATACGGCGAATACGCGCACCCAGCAACTGCAGCTTTTCTTCGATGCATTCGTAGCCACGATCAATATGATAGATACGATCTACCAGCGTTTCGCCTTCGGCCATCATTGCTGCAATGACTAGCGAAGCGGAGGCGCGCAGATCGGTTGCCATCACCGGCGCGCCGGAAAGCTTCTCAACTCCTTCAATCAGGGCGGTGTTACCTTCCAACACAATATTAGCGCCCATGCGATTGAGCTCTTGAACGTGCATAAAGCGATTTTCGAAGATGGTCTCTACCACTCGAGAATGCCCTACAGCGACGGCGTTCATGGCCACGAACTGTGCCTGCATATCAGTTGGGAACGCCGGGTAAGGTGCTGTGCGAATATTGACGGCGGTAGGGCGCTTACCGTGCATATCCAAAGCAATCCAGCCCTCGCCGCTAGTCACCTCGGCCCCCGCCTCTTCAAGCTTGGCAATCACGGCATCCAGGATATCTGCCCGGGTGCGTTTAACTTTAACGCGCCCACCCGTCATTGCTGCAGCCACAAGGAAAGTGCCTGTTTCAATACGATCAGGCATCACGTCGTGTTCGCAGCCATGCAACCTTTCGACACCCTCAATGGTGATGGTATCAGTGCCCTGGCCGCTGATGTGAGCGCCCATCTTGATCAAACACTCCGCCAAGTCGACGATTTCAGGCTCGCGGGCAGCGTTCTCTAAAACAGTCTTGCCGTCGGCCAAAGTCGCCGCCATCAGCAGGTTTTCGGTACCGGTTACCGTGACAGTATCGAAGTAAATCGTCGCCCCTTTCAAGCGGCCATCGACCCGCGCGCGGATATAGCCAGCCTCAACGCGAATCTCAGCGCCCATGGCCTCCAGGCCACGAATATGCAAATCCACCGGGCGCGAGCCGATGGCACAGCCGCCGGGTAACGACACATCAGCTTTGCCAAAATGCGCCAGCAGCGGGCCTAGCACCAGGATCGAGGCACGCATCTTTTTGACCAACTCGTAGGGCGCGTGGCAATGAGTGACCTGCGAACCATCCAGCTGGATACTCAGTTTTTCGCCCATCACCGGCTCAACGCCCATGCGGCCGAGCAGCTCTAGCGTGGTGGTAATATCTTGCAGGTGGGGCAAATTGCCAATCACCACCGGTCCATCGGCCAACAGGCTGGCACACAGGATGGGTAGCGCGGCATTTTTAGCGCCGCTTGCCCACACTTCTCCGTCTACCGCCCCGTTGCCGGTAATAAGTAATTTATCCATTTAACCGGCCGTTATTGGACGTTTTCCGGCGCAGTTTGCCACTGCGTCGGGGTGAACGTTTTAATGCTAATGGCGTGAAGCGCACCCGAAGCTATCTCGTCGCTAAGCGCAGCGTAAACAAGCTGCTGACGTTTCACCGGAGAAAGACCTTCAAAGGCATCGCCAACCGCAATCACCTGAAAATTACAGCCTTCACCCTGGATATGGAACTGACATCCATCGATGCGGGATTCAAGCAGTGCTTTTACCTCGTTGGGTTGCATGGCGCAAAAAACTCCTTTGGGGGCATCATTATTAAGAAACGTAATTGGATAGACATAATAAAGAAAAGCAACGCGCTTGGCGATGGCGGCGCATTAAACACCCAGCGTGGCCGCTGGGTGTTCGATTAAATCATCCAGCTCCGCCAGTGATGCCAACCTAAGCAAAGGCGCTGAAAAATGTATCGCCTGGACACTAATAGCGCGCCGCTGGCAAATACGTAGCCACTCAAACAAGACACTAATAGCAACGCTGCTAGCTTTATTAACTTGACTAAAATCCAACGTAACCGCGGCAAGTGACGTTGATTCCAGCCACTGAACGCCACTGGCGGCCACATCGGCCGCCAGTGTCACATCCACATCGCCTGTCACCGACAAGGTGTCACCCTTCTCAACCACAGTGACGCTAGCGCGCGAGAATAGGGCTGTCACGCATCGCCTCCCTGTTCCAACTCTTCAACACCAACATCAGGTGACCAGCCGTCAATGACCGCATCATAGTCACGGTTATTATCGCGCATGGCTTGATCAAACTGGTTGCGGAAAGTTAACCCCAGGTTGATCCCATTAACGATCACATTGACCACCCGCCATTCGCCGTCAGAAAGCCGCAGGCTATAGCTCACCGGGTAGACTTCACCGTCATCAGCTACTACCTCCATAGCGACGCTAGCCTGGTCCTCATAACGCTGAGACTGCTGGTTATCCAGCACCCGCAGCTCATTGTAATCAAACGTCACCAGACCGCGAGCGTACGTATCAATCAACGTTTGACGAAATACATCGGCAAACCGGCGGCGTTGCTCGGGCGTTGCATTGCGAAAATAATTGCCCATGACGCTAGCACCGATGTAGCGAAAATCAGCCACTTGATCCAAATTGCTATCAACCAATGCTTTAAGTTCGCCAGGGTTGTTAGCGTAATAATCCTTGCGGCCCTCAAGATCCGCCATCAGTGACTCAACATTATCGCGAATTAGCGCCTCTGGGGACTGAGACTGCGCTTGCACTTGCAACGAAGCCAATAATGCAATCATCGCTGTGACCGCCAGCAACCAACGATTTAGCACCCAACTTACTCCTTTCATAACTTTCACCTCATCACCCCAACCTACGTTGGATTGTTGGATTAGCTTTTAATTACTTGCCATATTGGACACAAATTGCTGGATAAGTTCTTCTAATACCAGCGCCGACTGGGTATCACGAATGGTATCCCCATCTTCCAACGGCTCGGGGTCCGCGCCCACGCTAATACCGACGTACTGCTCGCCCAATAGTCCCGCTGTCAGAATGGAAGCAATAGAATCTTGAGACAGCTGGCCTTCTAGCTCACTATCGAGGCTCATCACAACCCGCGCGTCAAACCACTGGGTATCCAATTCAATGGATTCAACTCGCCCCACCGTCACCCCCGCCATGGTGACCCGAGCACGGGGTTTTAAGCTGCCAATATTGGCGAAATTGGCCTCCAATTGAAACGACTGAGTGGGGGCAGAGAGTGTCAAACCACTGACACGCAAGCCGAGGAATACCAGCCCCAAGATGCCCGCGATCATAAACAGACCAACACCGAACTCCATGGTTTTACTGCGTTTCATGAAACTGCTCCACCCATTAAAGACCGCCAAACATAACGGCAGTTAAGACAAAATCAAGCCCCAGAACTGCAAGCGACGAATACACCACTGTACGCGTGGTTGCGCGCGAAATACCTTCAGACGTGGGCACTAGGTCGTAGCCCTGGAATACCGCAATCCAGGTCACCACCACGGCAAATACCATGCTTTTTATGACACCGTTGCCAATGTCGTTGATAAAAGCCACGTTAGCCTGCATGTTGCTCCAATAAGAGCCTTCAAACACGCCCAGCCACTCGACGCCTACCAAATAGCCGCCCCAAATACCTACCACGCTAAACCCGACCGTTAGTACCGGTAGCGACACAAAACCGGCCCATAGGCGCGGCGCCACCACTCGACGCAGCGGGTCAACACCAATCATTTCCATGCTAGTGAGCTGCTCGGTGGCTTTCATCAATCCTATTTCAGCTGTCAAAGCAGAGCCCGCCCTGCCAGCAAACAACAGTGCGGCTACCACTGGGGCGAGTTCACGCAATAGCGAAAGTGCCACCATTTGACCCAACGCCTGCTCAGCGCCAAAGTCGACTAGGATGGTATACCCTTGCAGCGCCAGCACCATACCGATAAATAGCCCCGACACCAGTACAATCGCGAGCGAGAGCACGCCCACAAAGTGCATCTGATGCAACCATAGCCGCCAACCCTCTCGAGAGGGCAAACCGATTGCCGACTGAGCAAGAAACACGCCAGCGCGGCCCCAGGCTTCGATTAAATCGCACCCTCTACGACCTAAACGTCTGATGCGCTCACTGCTGCTAGAAAAATTTGACTGCATTTACCCTGCCTTCGTGGTCATGGTGTCACCCAAGATATCGCGATAAAACGGGTCAGCGGGATAGTGAAATGGCACAGGGCCATCGGGCTCACCATGAATAAACTGGCTAACCCGCGGATCTTGGTTGGTATCCAGGGTTTGCGGTGTGCCATGAGCGATTACCTGACCATCCGAAATCAAGTAGAGGTAGTCCGCGATGCTCAAGGTTTCCTTGATATCGTGAGACACCACTACCGAGGTCAGTTGCAGCGCTTGATTAAGACGCTTAATAAGCTGGACCAACACGCCCATGGAAATAGGATCCTGACCCACAAACGGCTCGTCGTACAAAATCAGCTCAGGATCAAGCGCCACCGCCCGCGCCAGGGCCACCCGACGCGCCATCCCCCCCGACAGCTCAGCGGGCGCCAAGCGATACGCACCGCGTAAGCCGACCGCCTGCAACTTGAGTAGCACCAGGTCACGTACCATGGTATCAGGCAGGTCGGTATGTACCCGCAGAGGAAAAGCGACATTCTCAAATACATCCAAATCGGAAAAAAGCGCGCCGCTCTGGAACAGCATGCCCATCCGTTTACGCAACGTGAACAATGCTTTTCGAGATAGCCGATGAACGTCCTGCCCATCAATCAAAACCCGCCCCTGATCGGGCGTCAGCTGCCCCCCTATCAGCTTGAGCAACGTGGTTTTGCCGGAACCGCTGGGGCCCATGATCGCGGTCACCTTGCCCCGTTGGATGGTCATGTTCACACCGCGAAAAATCTCATGATCGCCGCGTGAAAAATAAAGCTCTTCAATTTCGATAAAGGGAGCGTCTGTCATAGCTTAGTTGACCCTTAGCGAGGCGCATATTAATTAGCTATCATACCCTACTTGCTGTCCTAGCAGTTAAAAAACAGCGTTTCTAAAACGTTATCAAACATTGTACTGTAATGCTACGCAACACTACCGCTCGATGGTGGGGCGCCTTAATCTGCAAATGACTTACTCAGCAATAGCGTCTAGCGGCTTAACTGCGGGCTCAGCACTGCCTATCAGGGGCGCCAAGATGTTATTCTAAGCAGCTATTCGCTTTTATATTTTCACTCGTTAAGAGATCACGCCATGCGTCAGCCTCTCGCCCCACCCAGCCTACTACGCGAAAGTGCACTGCGTACGCTGCAAATTGAGCAGGCAGCCATTGGCGGTCTCCAGGCTAAGCTTGACGAAAGCTTCGACCGCGCCTGCGAGCTGATACTGGCCTGCCAAGGGCGAGTGGTCGTGACCGGCATGGGGAAATCCGGCCATATCGCTGGCAAGCTCGCCGCAACGCTTGCCAGCACCGGCACACCGGCTTTTTTTGTGCATCCCGGGGAAGCAAGTCATGGCGATCTAGGCATGATCACCCGCACGGATGTAGTACTGGCACTCTCCAACTCGGGCGAAACCGCCGAAGTGACCGCCCTGTTGCCGCTGCTTAAGCGCCTGGGCACGCCGTTGGTGAGCATGACGGGGCGCCCTCAGTCTACCCTTGCCAAACACGCCGATGCGCACCTGAACAGCGGCGTTGAACGCGAAGCGTGCCCGTTGGATCTCGCCCCCACCAGCTCTACCACGGCGGCCCTGGCGCTGGGCGACGCGCTCGCCGTCGCGCTACTCGAAGCGCGCGGCTTTACCGCCGAAGATTTTGCCCTTTCCCACCCCGGCGGCAGCTTAGGCAAGCGGTTACTGCTGCGCGTTAGGGACTTAATGCACGAGGGCGAACGGTTGCCTCAGGTCGCGCTAGGCAGCCCGCTGCGCGATGCTCTATTGGAAATAACGCGACAGGGTTTAGGCTTCACCTGCGTAGTGGATAGTGAGGGACGTCTCGCTGGGGTGTACACCGATGGCGACCTGCGCCGCACCTTGGATCAATTTCACAATCTACGCGACGTGCTCGTCGATGATGTGATGACCCGTCCAGGCAAGCGCATTGGCCCCGATATACTAGCAGCAGAAGCAGTGCGCATTATGGAAGAGAGCCGGATTACGGCGCTAGCGGTGGTCGATGAACAGCAGCGTCCCATTGGTGCGTTACATATGCACGATTTACTGGCTAGCGGCGTTATTTAACCAATTAACAGCAAAACTTAACGATTTTTAATGGAGACCTTATGACGCTATCTGCTGCGCTACTTGACCAACTCCGCCGTGTACGCCTACTGGCGCTAGATGTTGATGGTGTACTGAGCGACGGCCGCCTCTATTTTCAGGCTGACGGTATCGAAATCAAAGCCTTCCATACCCAGGACGGCCACGGACTAAAATTGCTTAAGCGGGTAGGCATTCACGTTGCCCTGATTACCGGCCGCGACTCCCCCATGGTTAGCCAGCGCGCCGCTGCACTCGGCATTGATCATGTCCATCAAGGCTGCGAAGACAAACTGGCCACTCTGCGGGGGCTTTGCCAGCGTTTGGATTTAGCACTGGAGAACGTGGCCTATTGCGGCGACGACCTGCCCGACCTCGCCGCTATCAAGCGTTGCGGTGTCGGCATTACCGTACCCAACGCCCCCGACTATATGCACACCCATGCCGACTGGACAACGGAGCGACTGGGTGGCCACGGAGCGGTACGCGAAATTTGCGACACGCTGCTTGAAGCTCAGGGGCACTGGGGCGCGGTGCTCGATACCTACTTGCACGGTCGTGGCTAAATGTTTAAGCGGCTAAAAACACGCGCTTGGTTAGCGGGGCTCTTTATTGCCCTGGGCGCGCTGCTGGTATGGCTTGACCCAGGCGGACCGAAACAAATGGCCATCGACCCCGAAGCGCAGGCCCAAGAGCCAGGGCATGTGCTGGAAAACGCTGAACTAACGCTATTTGATGACGCTGGTAATATCATGCAGTCGCTAAAAACGCCGCGCCTGATTCATACCCCGCAACTCAGCGAAACCTGGGCTGAAGAGCCCAGAGCGGTATTGTTCGACAGCGACAGCCGCCAATGGCTGGCCAACGCCGATGAAGGAACGCTCAACACCGCGACTCAGGTGCTTGTTTTAACGGGCTCAGCACGGCTTATCGCCCCGAACGAAGGCTGGCAACTGGATACGCAAGAATTGCACTATGATGGGCTACAGCGGCATGCCTGGAGCCAAACACCGGTAATGCTGCAGCAACCTCCCCAGCAAATGACTGCGTCACGTATGGATGTGTGGCTTGACGATAGCCAGGTGCGGCTCACTGACAATGTCCGCGGCATCCATCCCCCGGCCACGCAACGCTAATAGGAACCGCCATGAAAGCGCTTATTTTCAACGCCCTCGTCTACACTGCTCTTTTTGCGTTTACGGCACCGCTAACCGCGGCAGCCCAAACCAATTCTTCCCCGCAACAAGCACCTGTGGAAGTTGAAGCCGACCGCTTAGATCTTGATCAGCGTGCCGGCACCGCCGTCTACACCGGGAATGTGGAAGTGCGCCAGGGCGAAATGCGGCTGCGCGGCGAGCGGGTCGAAATCCAACGCAATGACGCGGGCGAACTCTCGACAGCAACCGCCACCGGTGAACGTGCCTACTTACGCCATCAAGCGCAAGACCAGGACGGCCCTACCGAAGGCTGGGCACGACGGATTATTTATCACGTCGCCGAGCGCCGGGTAGAGCTGATTGATCAAGCCGAACTGATCCAAAGGCAAGACACGTTTAAAGGAGGACGGCTCGAATACTTTATTGACCGTGAAGTGATTCAAGCCCGCTCAAACGTTGAAGGCAGCGAGCCCCAGCGCATTCGCATGACCCTCCAGCCGGAAGAATAGGGAGTCAACTTGTGGCAACTGCTGAAACAACTGAAACTGCGCCGATCAAAACCCTCTATGCTCACCACCTGGCCAAAAGCTACAAGCGCCGCCGGGTGGTAAAAGATATTAACCTGGAAATTGCCCAAGGCAGCATTGTCGGCTTACTCGGCCCCAACGGTGCAGGGAAAACCACCTCGTTCTATATGATTGTCGGGCTAGTAAAAGCCGATGCAGGCAAGGTAGGGATTGACGCGACGGATCTAACCCACGCCCCGATGCACAGGCGCGCAGCGGCCGGGATTGGCTATCTACCTCAAGAGGCGTCTATTTTCCGTAAATTGTCGGTTGCTGACAATATTATGGCGATTCTCGAAACCCGCAAAGCCCTTAGCCGCAGCGACCGCGAACAGCGCTTGGAGGCGCTGCTTGAAGACTTCCACATCAGCCATATTCGTGACAACCTCGGCATGAGCCTTTCCGGCGGCGAGCGCAGGCGGGTCGAAATTGCCCGCTCGCTTGCCACTGAGCCTGCCTTCATCTTGCTCGACGAACCCTTTGCCGGCGTTGACCCCATTTCGGTGGGCGAAATTAAAACCATCATTCGCGCCCTTAAGCAACGCCATATCGGCGTGCTGATTACCGATCACAATGTGCGCGAAACCCTGGATATTTGCGACATCGCCTATATTGTCGGTGATGGTCAAATCATTGCCAGCGGGCCACCGGCGTCGATCCTCAACAACCAAAAAGTAAGAGATGTTTATTTAGGCGCCGACTTCCGCCTATAAGCTCACGCTTATCCTTATGCGCATTTTTTCTTCCTGTAAATAGCGCTCTGCAACAACTTTACGACCAATGGCATGCTTATTGCACTTGCACCTGCAAGCCACTCGCACTAGGGTAAACCTTTCCGATTAGCGAGTGGTTCTCAGATGGTCATGAAAGCTTCTCTACAACTGCGTATTGGCACACAGCTGACCATGACACCTCAGTTGCAGCAGGCAATCGCTCTGTTGCAGCTATCGACGCTGGATTTGCGTCAAGAAATCCAGCAGGCCCTAGATGCCAACCCGATGCTGGAGCAAGAGGACGAATTCAGCGAAGAAGAGGCTGCCAGCGAGCCTAAAGAGGAAGAGTGGTCAGACACTATTCCCACTGAGCTATCCGTCGATAGCGATTGGTCAGATACTTATCAAGACCTAGGCAATACGGGTAGCAGTGGCAGCAGTGAAGGTCCCGATTTTGAGCGCCAGGCCGCTGGGCAAAGCCTGCACGGTCACCTTTTATGGCAGCTGGCCATGACCGATTTCAGCGACCGTGAGCAGCTCGTTGCCGAAAGCCTCATCGACGCGCTAGACGCCAACGGCTATTTAACCCAGCCCATTAACGATATTCGTGAAGGACTCCGCGCTCAAGGGGTGGAGGGACTTAGCCAGCGCGAAGTCGAAACCATCCTGCTCAAACTACAGCAGTTCGAGCCCACCGGCATTTTTGCCCGGGACCTGCGCGAATGTTTAATGCTGCAACTCGCCGCCCTTCCCGATAACACCCCGCTGCTGGTGCCCGCACGCCGACTCGTACGCCAATTTCTTGAGGCGCTAGGCAAGGATGACATGCGCTTGCTAAAACGGCGGCTGGGACTCGACGACGTACAGCTAAACGAAGTTATCCAATTGATTCGCGGCCTTGATCCACGCCCTGGCAGTGCCTATGGCGACACCGATGATAGCTATGTAACCCCCGACCTTGTAGTACGCCACGACCACGAGGGCTGGCATTTAGAACTTAACCCTGAAGCCCTGCCGCGGCTGCGCATTCAGCCTGACTACGCCAGCTTGATAAAGCGGGCGGATAAAAGCCAGGATAATCAGTTTCTCAAAGAGCACTTGCAGGAAGCGCGCTGGTTAATTAAAAGCCTCTCTAGCCGCAACGACACCCTGCTGCGCGTCGGTCGAGAAATCGTCACCCGCCAAATTGGCTTCTTGGAGCGCGGCGAAGAAGCCATGAAGCCGCTGATATTGGCCGATATTGCCGAGGCCGTGGAGATGCACGAATCGACTATTTCGCGGGTAACGACACAAAAATATATCCATACCCCCCGGGGCGTGTTCGAGCTCAAATACTTTTTTTCAAGCCAAGTGAGCGGCCAAGACGGCGACAGCCACTCCAGCACGGCCATTCGTGCGCGGCTCAAGAAACTGATTCATGAAGAATCACCCGGCAAACCGCTTTCCGACAGCCGTTTAGTGACGCTATTAGGCGAAGGGGGGATTCAGGTAGCGCGTCGTACCGTGGCCAAATATCGCGAAGCCATGGGCATTCCCTCATCCAGCGAGCGGCGTCGCTTGCGCTAGGCCCTGCCACCGTTTCAGGAAACTCTCGACAAGGGGCTTTGCAACATGGCAAAAAGGGTTACAATCGAAGAACAGTCCGATAGAAAGGAGTACGTCAATGCAAGTCAATATCACTGGTCATCACGTAGAACTGACTGACGCCTTGCGTGACTATGTTAACGAAAAGCTAGAACGTGTAGAGCGCCATTACGACAATATAACCACGGTGCAAGTCACCCTATCAGTTGAGAAAGAGCGCCAGCAGGCCGCGTGTACGCTGCACGCCGCAGGTGCTGATTTACACGCGGAGGCCCTAGACAGTGATATGTACGCCGCTATCGACGCCCTGGCGGACAAAATAGACCGTCAACTCGTCAAACATAAGGAAAAAGCACAAGCGCGCGCCCAAGGCGCGGGTGTGCGTTAAATCAATGACGCTGGAAACCATACTCCCCCCGGAACGGGTGCTATTTGACGTTCCCGGAGGCAGCAAAAAAAGGGTGCTGGAGTTTTACAGCACCTTTATTGCCCAAAATATTCCCAGTCTAGACAGCCAAGAAGTGTTTAGCCGATTAATCGGCCGTGAGCGTCTGGGCAGTACCGGCATCGGTAACGGTGTGGCTATTCCCCACGCGCGTAGCCCCCATTGCACTGCTCCGATCGCTGGGTTTTTAAAACTCTCAGAAGCGGTTGATTTTGACGCCATCGACGGCGACCCGGTTGACTTGGTATTTGTTCTACTGGTGCCGGAAGAAGCCGATGACACCCACCTCTCCCTGCTAGGCCAGGTAGCCACCATCATGAATGATGGTGGTACGCGCCAGCAGTTGCGCAAAGCAGGCAGTCAGCGTGAGTTACTCGAACTTATCACCGCCAAAATTCGCGAGCTCTCCACCCCCTAACGGGGTGTGAGTTACTGTTACTGAAGGTGCCGATCATACGGCGATTGTTTATTCACTCACCCCTACCAATGAATGCAGCTTGAGCAAAGCAAAGAGAGATTCTATGCAACTGGTCATCATTAGCGGCCGCTCCGGGTCCGGTAAGTCTATCGCTTTACAAGCGCTGGAAGACCTCGGCTATTATGCGATTGATAACCTCCCCGCCATGCTGCTGGGATCATTGGTGGACGAATTACGCGGTCAGGGTAATCGTGCTCATTTGGCGGTCAGTATTGATGCGCGTAACTTACCTGGGGCGTTGGAACAATTACCTTCGCTTTTAGAAGAGCTGCGCCAGCGTCAAATAGATTTCCAAGTGATCTATCTGACCACCGATGCGCGCATTCTGCTAGAGCGTTATTCTGCCACGCGGCGGCGACATCCGCTGACTCGCGATAGCGAAATGACGCTTGAAGAAGCTATCAATAAAGAAGAAGAAACGCTGCACGATATTCGCGATCTGGCCGACCTTTTAATCGACACATCGCGCTTATCGGTACACGACTTACGCCGCCGTATTACCGATCAAGTGGCCCATCAGCAGCGCGACCAACTTACCCTGACGCTTGAATCGTTCGGTTATAAGCGAGGCGTGCCCTTGGATGCCGATCTGGTCTTTGACGTACGCTGCCTACCCAACCCTTATTGGGACCCGACTTTACGCCAGTTTACAGGCCGCGATGCCCAAATTGTCGATTTTTTGAGCGGCTATCCGATTGTCGACGCCATGAGCAACGACATACAGGCGTGGCTTGAGCGTTGGTTACCAGCCTACCTAAATAGCCAGCGTAGCTATATGACAATAGCCATTGGCTGCACCGGTGGCCAGCACCGTTCGGTTTATATGACGGAGCAGCTTGCTAAACGGCTGACGACTAGCATGGGTGAGGTTCAGTTACGCCATCGAGAACTTGGGCTGCATTACACGCTAAGCGAACAGCCTGCCGCATCGCTAGCCAACGTCCCCCATACCGACGAGCCACAAGAAACTTCTTAAGCGCTTTTTTTGATTAATGACACCACTCGGCGAAAAGGAACCAGGGTGCCAGAAAGAACACTTACCCTCACCAACCAACGCGGCCTGCATGCCCGCGCAGCCACGAAACTGGTCAAATGTGGTCAGCAGTTCGCGGCTGACATACGTGTTTATAAACAGCAGCAGATGGCCGATGCCGCTAACATTATGTCGCTACTAATGCTTGCAGCCCCGTGCGGCACCGAGCTAACGATCACCGCCGAGGGCGATGACGCCGAACAGGCACTTGATGCCATTCAAGCGCTGTTCGACGCTCGCTTTGAAGAGGACCCGTAGCCGCTTTTACTGATTAGTCACCTGCCACCGTCATGGCGTCAATCAACCAGCTACCCGTGTGAACACTGCCACGGGTATCGGTATCATCACCAATACCCACTAATCCCGCAAACATCCGCTCAAGATTTCCGGCGATAGTAAATTCCTCGACCGGGTACTGCACTTTGCCGTTTTCAACCCAGAAGCCCGCCGCCCCGCGCGAGTAATCGCCGGTCACGCCGTTGACGCCTTGGCCCATCAGCTCAGTGACCCAAATGCCCCGCCCCATTTCTTGTAGCAAGCTATCCCGGGATTGCAACGGTGCGTTCAAACGCACGTTGCGCGCACCACCAGCATTCCCCGTGGTTTGCATGCCAAGCCGCCGAGCACTGTAGGATGAGAGCATATAGCTGGCAATAATCCCCTGATCGATAAAACGATTGTTGCGCGTTTGCACCCCCTCGCCGTCGAACGGCGAGCTTGCCGTGGCGCCGATTTCCATCGGTCGCTCCTCAAGGCTAAACCAATCGGGAAACAGCGGTGTACCGAGCCGATCGCATAAGAACGAGGCCTGACGGTAGAGCGCCCCACCGGCTAAACCGCCCAGCAAGTGGCCGATCAAGCCACCGGCCAACGACGGGTCAAACAGCACCGGGAAGGTACCTGTTGGGGGACGTTTGGCTCCCAGCCTGCGCAACGTTCGGGTGGCAGCTTCGCGGCCCACCTCGGCGGGATCACGCAGCGCCTGGGGATCACGAGAGGAAGTATAATCGTAGTCGCGCTGCATACCTGCCGCATCTTGGGCAATCAGCATGCACGAAAGCGAGTGACGACTGCCCTTTTGAGTGCCTAAAAAGCCATGACTATTGGCATAAACGCGCACCCCTTCACCGCTGGAGAGCGACGCGCCATCCGACTGGTAAATGCCTTCAACATCGCGCCCAGCCTGCTCACAGGCAAGCGCCAACTCAATGGCTTCATCGGTGGTTAACGCCCAAGGGTGGTGAACCTTTAAATCGGGTAGCTCAGTCGCCATCAGGTCCGCATCGGCCAATCCCGAGGCTGGGTCTTCACCGGTATAGCGGGCAATCGACAGCGCTTTCTCAACCACCGCCTGGATCGATGCACTGCTGGCATCGGTAGACGAAGCACTGCCTTTACGTTGGCCCACGTATAGCGTGACAGCGATGCCTTGATCACGCGATAACTCTACCGTTTCAACCTCTCCCAAACGCACGCTGACGCCTAACCCCTGGTCAACGCTAGCGCCTACTTCAGCGGCATCAGCGCCCAAGCGCTTGGCCAGCGCGAGCGCCTCTTCTGCCCTGGCGGTCAGTAACGACTGCTGGGCGGATGCATCAAATGCCTGTGCCATATGGCCTCCTTTCTCAACCGAATGTCTTCGGTGGAATCAATGTTGTTCTCGCAGCTGGTATAATGCCGCATCGAATCTTGTCTGTGAGCCACACTATGCGTAAGCAACGTCCCGATACCGATCCTAATACTCATGCAGTAGAAGAGCAGGAAGAACGCCCTAGCAAGTCGCAACTCAAACGCGAAATGCATGCCTTACAGGCACTTGGGGAAACCTTAATCGCCATGCGGCCAGCGGAACGCGCCCGCTTCCCCCTCTCTGACGATATGCTGCGTGCGATCGAAGAAACAGCGCGCATTCGTTCCCATGAGGGTCGCCGCCGCCATATGCAGTATGTCGGCAAACTGATCCGTAAAGAGGATCTCACCGCCATTCAAGCCGTATTCGACTCCATCGATCAGGAGCAGGAGCAACGTGATCACGCGTTTCACCGACTGGAAAAATGGCGGGAACGCTTAATTGACGAAGGCGACGCGGCGGTTGATCTGTTTATGGCGGAGCATCCCGATGCCGATCGCCAGACGCTGCGTCAATTAGTTCGCAACGCCCAACGTGAGCGCGAACAGGGCAAACCGCCGACCAGCTCGCGCAAGCTATTCAAACACCTGCGCGAAAGCCTCGCTCTTTAAAGGCGGCTCTTTAAGGCCGTTTTAAGACTGAGTACCACCGACGGTCAGCTCATCCAGCTTCAGGGTGGGCTGGCCGACACCGACCGGCACGCCCTGCCCCTCTTTACCGCACACGCCAATCCCGGTATCCAGCGCCATATCATGGCCAATCATGGATACACGCCCCATCGCTTCCGGCCCGTTGCCAATCAGGGTGGCGCCTTTCACCGGCGCGGTCACTTTACCGTCTTCAATGAGGTAGGCTTCGCTGGCAGAGAAAACGAACTTGCCAGACGTAATGTCTACCTGTCCGCCGCCAAAGCTCACCGCGTAAATACCACGCTTAACGCTTTTAATAATATCGCTGGGCTCGTCTTGCCCGGCGAGCATAACGGTATTGGTCATGCGTGGCATCGGCAAGTGGGCAAACGACTCACGGCGTGCGTTGCCGGTGGGGGCCATACCCATCAAGCGGGCATTGAGTTTGTCCTGCATATAGCCGGTCAAAATGCCGTCTTCGATGAGCGGCGTGTATTGGCCCGGCGTGCCCTCGTCGTCCACGCTCATTGAACCACGGCAATCTGCCAAGGTGGCATCATCCACGACGGTCACCCCTTTCGCAGCAACCCGCTGGCCCATCTGTCCGGCAAAGGCGGAACTTCCCTTACGGTTAAAATCCCCTTCCAAGCCATGACCCACCGCTTCATGGAGCAAAATTCCAGGCCACCCGGACGCTAGCACCACCGGCATTTGCCCGGCTGGCGCATCAATGGCTTCAAGATTCACCAGCGCTTGGCGTACGGCTTCTTTGGCATACTGTTCTGCGACGTTTTCGTCGCGTAATCGAGCCATTGAGTAACGACCACCACCGCCGGCGCTGCCGCGCTCACGGCGGCCATTTTTGACCGCGATCACACTGACATTAAAGCGTACCAGCGGGCGAATATCCGCCGCTAGAGTGCCATCGCTGGCGCGCACCAGCACCACCTCATAGGTGCCTGATAAAGAAGCACTTACTTGGCTGATGCTGGGGTCTGCGGCTCGTGCCACGCGATCGGCCTGTTTGAGCATGGCGACTTTCTCATCGGCACTTAGCCCCGCCAAAGGATCAACCCCGACATAACGCGATAGTGCAGACACCGAGTGAACGACTTGCCCCGGTAAGCGTTTGCCACTGCGCACAATACCTGCCGCCGTGCGACCAGTATCTACAAGCGCATCGGCAGTGATTTGATTCGAGTAGGCAAAGCCGGTCTTTTCACCGGCGAGAGAGCGCACGCCGACACCGCCATCGATGTTATAGCTGGCCTCTTTGACCTCGCCATCCTCGAGCACCCAGCCTTCTTGCCAAGTGCGCTGAAAGTACAGGTCAGCGTAATCAATGCCCGCACCCATGGCGTAATCCAAGCCGGTTTCTAACGCGTCTAAATCCAGCCCACCGGGCGTCAACAAAATGGCAGCAGCCGTATCTACATCACTTTTATATGCGGTCATTGGGAGCCTTCTAAAGTAACCTGCGGCGAGGCCCAAGGGCCTCGCACGCGATAATGGAGTGTCGTGGCGCGATCAAGCGCGTCGCCAAACAGCTGGTCGGCGATAAACAGCGCGCCGCCCACGATAGGCGCACCAACGGCAATCGCCGCGATAGGCAAACTTTGCGTCACAGGCAGTGTGACGCCAAGCCGCTGGTCGAGTTCACGCGAAACAAGGTCTGCGCTGCCAGTCAGCGTTAGAGTGGTGGCCGGGGCGTCAATTTGCAATGGGCCGCGTAGCGTCAATTGGCCATCAGCCACATCGGCAATACCCTTGACGCGGTCGAACGCTGTTCCCTGCCCGGTAACATCGGAAAAATCCAAGCGCAGGCGGCGTAATATATTATCGAAATTTAGCAATCCAATTAACCGCGCCGGTGCGGACTCCAGCGTTAAAAAGCGCCCATCCCGAATATCAGTACGGATAGAGCCGTCGGCGCGGCTTAAGTCCAACTGCCAGGGTGCGCCCGGCCAATCGAGGTTGGCATCCACATCGGTATTGCGGCTACGCATGACCACAGGTTGATTTAGGCGCTCAAGGGCGGTACCAAGGTCTCCGCCTAGAATGGAAATGTTCGCGCGCGTATGGCTGGTTGCCGAATTTCCCTCCCAATATAGCCCCCCCCGTGCGGAGAGCTGTCCGATGGTCAGCCCCACAGGCGCCAATGAAAAGCGATGCCCATTGGTTTTCCAATACGCAGTTAAGGGCCCAAAGCGACGTGGGCCCATGGTAATCTCGGCTATCCGCAAACGGCCGTTGGGCACATCGGCAAGCCAATTAGGCATTGTCGCTAGCACCTCGCGCTGGGTTTCGACCGATTCTAACCAAGAATCGGGAACTGGTGCGTCGCTGTCGTGCTCTACATTGGCTAAACGCAACAGGCGATCAAGCCCCAACGCCCCAATGGTGATGTCCAGCGGATGCGGCGATTGAACATTGTAGTTTAATCGCCCGGTGACCAGATTACCGCTTAGCGCCATATCAATCATGCCAGGGTTAATGTCGCCGTTCGCGCTAAGACTGCCCAGGCATTCGTCTTGGTAAACCACACAGGGAGTGGTGAGCGATACCGCTAGCGGTATCTGTCCATCGCCGCCCCTTGATGGCGTTCCTGACCCCATTAGCGGCTTAATCGCCTGTTGCCAGGCTAACGGGTCCAATCGCGGCACGGTAGCGTCAAGGTTAATACCCGGGTGAGCGGGCCAGGCGGGCAAACGCTGCGCTTGGCTGCCTAACGTTAACGACCCGGCGAGCGTGCCATCGCGCTGCTGGAGTCGGGCAGAGGCAATATCAGCCAGTTGACTCTCGATACGCCCATCAGCGATATCAGCCGATAATACCCAAGTCCATGGCTGCTGCGCCGATTTGGCAAAGGGCTCGGGCAGATGACTAATGACACCCAGCAAGCGACTCTCCAGCCGTAACAAAGGCGTAGGCGTTAGATCGACCTCGCCTTGCCACTGCAGTTGGCCTTCCAACGGCAGTGGCTTTTGGCTTCTATCTAACCCAGCCAGATCGAAAAGCGCGCCGGTGGCGACACTGCCCCGTAGCTGTATGTGATCGCGCAGCGTATCAATATCCGCATTGATTTCGCCCCCCAGCAGCCGACCACTGGCATTGCCCACTAAGCCACCTCGCTCACCACTCTGCAGCCAAGCGAGATCGCCCTCGACCGACCGTAAGGGGAGATCCAGCGGCAGATAGACCACCTCCGAAAAGCGCGGCTGCGCATTGATTTCCAACTGCAGCGCCTCGGGGGTTTCCAATGGCAACGCCAGCGCAATATCGCCGTTAACATCACCCGTTAGGCTAAAATCACTCAGCTGCGAAAGATCAACCTCGGGTATTGCCTGTAAAAACGACGTTAGCGCTCGCCCCTCTGCCTGTAGCTGTCCCGAAAGATTGAGCGTCTCATTTTCCATCACCACCTCACCTTCTGAAGCAGTGATGCCATGGCTTTGAGCGTTATCGATTTCAGCTTCTAGCACTCTATTGTGCCATTTCAGGCGGCCTTCAACTTCATTCAGGCGCGGCCAGCCTGGCGCAATCGGCAAATGCCCTTGGGTAACCGCCAACGCAAGCGTCGCGGTCATATCATCGGCGGTTACGCTGTTGCCTAACGGCTGGCTGAGCTGCAAAGAGCCCTCACTGACGTAGCCGCCAATATCATTAAGCAGCCATTCACGAAGTTTGTCGTCCATCACGTTGAGCGGCAACCACTGGGCCAGCGGGCGTTCTAGCGCATCGACGTCGCTAAAATCAAGGTCTAAGCCAAAATGTCCACGCTGATTAGCCATCGCTAAACCGAAGCCACCCGACACCTGGGCACCGTCCCAATCAGCACTAAGTCGCTTGCCGCTCACCATGGTATTGGGGCCGTCGTAAACCCACTCAACTTCACCTTCGGCGCGCCGCAGCTGCATAGGTGTCGCAAAAAATCGCGGGAAGTAGAGCGTGCTGTCGCCATTGCTGCTAAACAGCACGCGGCCCCGTAAATCGCGCGCCTGCACCCAGGCGTCCAAAGGACCTCCCCCTGGCGCCTGCTGCCACGGCGACACTTTTAAACCGGTTATTGCTGCATTGACGCCCCAGTGCCCATCTTGCTGCCCCACGTGCAACCCCTGAACCTGCCCCCGGGGCGCAAGGGTTTGTAATACCCGTGTCACCGACTCGGGTAGCAGCACATAGTCGCGCCAGGCGGTAAGCGAAGCCAATTCAAACGCACTGGTGCGTACTTCCCAGCTCCCCGGCTGATGGGTGGCGTGCCAGTGGCGCGGCAGGGCGGGCCCAACGTTGCCCCCGGCGGGCTGTGCCCATTCGACGCTATCAGCATCGCCGCTTAACCAGGCTTCGCCCCCTTCACCGTCACGCTGCCACAAGCCATTGGCCTCAATATCCCTTAATACCGCGTACTGCACTTGATGGCGCAGTGTTAACTGAGGAATATCAACAGCCACACGCGCCTCCTCAAGGCGCGCTGCGCGCCATCGCCCCCAAAGTCGTGCACTGCCCCCCGCCTGTTCCAAATAGGCCGCATGATCAGGCCGAAACATATCGGCCAGCACCACTAGTTGGTCAAGCTGAATATCCAACTGCAAGGCAGCCGAAAAGTCCCTGAAACCATGCTGTCCAGGCTGCATTTCAACCTTTATTTCCGCCGCAGGCAGCGGCTCCTCGCGGGCTTTCTCGAGCGATTCGGCGATATTAATCGCCCCTTCTAAGCGCGTGCGCCGCTCATCGCCCGACAGCAACAAGGTTTGGGCATGCAACATCACCTTATTGTGCTGGCCGTGCAGCACCACCCGGGTGTCGTCAGCCCATAGGCGCTGGCGCAAAATCAAGCCCGTCCAGTCATCAATAGCGGCCAGGTCTACCTCAGGTTCCGCCGCCAGCAGCGGCAACTCGGCGGGATCAGGCCATTGCCACGCCATGCCGCTGCCTTGATAGAGGTGAAACGCTGTACCGCTAACCCGCGCATCACTGAAAATCGGCGCCCGATTAACAAGCGACCCCCAGGTATCCAAACGCAGCGCCAGGCTCTCCAAGGCAAACAATGCCTGGCCATCGGCGGTTTCCGCGCTGAGCCCATCCAGGCGCAACAGTAGGTCATTACGGGCAAGTGAAAGCGATAAATGCTCAATCGTCACCGGCGCGCCGATACGCGCTTCAAGCAATGCCTCAATGTGGGGAGTAAGCACGTCGGCTTGGCTCATTAATAAGCGCAACAGCAGCAGCACTACTGCGACACTGCCTAACAACCAGGCAGTGATTAGCCAACACCAACGCACCAGTGAACGAATTGCCATGGTTTACATCAGCACGATGTCGTATTGCTCTTGGGAATAGTGCTGCTCCACCTGGAAACGAATGGTTTTATTAATAAATGTTTCCAGGTCGGCCACCGCCGCCGATTCTTCATCCAACAAACGATCAACCACAGACTGCGACGCTAGTACCATGTAGGTTTCAGCACTGTAAGCCCTTTCCTCGCGTAAAATCTCACGAAAAATTTCGTAGCAAATCGTTTCAGGAGTTTTAAGCGTACCCCGCCCGCTGCACGTAGGGCACGCTTCGCAGAGGGTTTGCTCTAAGCTTTCCCGGGTGCGTTTACGGGTGAGCTGAACAAGGCCTAACTCGGTAACGCCGGTGCACTTGGTTTTGGCGTGATCGCGCTCCAAGGCTTTTTCCAACACGCGCAGTACTTGTCGTTGATGCTCCACATCGACCATATCAATAAAGTCGATAATGATGATGCCACCCAAGTTACGCAACCTGAGCTGACGGGCAATCGCTGTAGCAGCCTCAAGGTTGGTTTTGAAGATGGTTTCTTCAAGGTTGCGATGGCCAACATAACCACCGGTATTCACATCGATAGTGGTCATGGCCTCGGTGGGATCAATCACCAGGTACCCACCCGACTTCAGCTGTACCTTACGCCCTAGGGCTTTTTGAATCTCGTCTTCGACGCTATACAGATCAAAGATAGGCCGCTCGCCGGGGTAGTACTCAATGCGGTCAACCGCATTGGGCATAAATTCTTCAGCAAATTCGACTAGCTTGACAAAATTCTCCCGCGAGTCGATGCGTACTTTTTCGATGTCGTCGCGCATCACATCGCGCAGCGTGCGTATAAACAGCGGCAAATCGTCATAAATCACGCTTTGCGGCGTCGCGGTCACTTTTCGCTCGCTCACTTTGCGCCATAGCCGCAGCAGAAAATACATATCGCCTTTTAGCTCTTCGTCGCCAACGCCTTCCGCCGCCGTGCGGACAATAAACCCACCCGTCACTTCCAGCGTCTGTTCCGCTACGCTGCTATCCAGCAGGGCTCTTAAGCGCTCGCGTTCGCGCTCGTCTTCGATGCGCTGAGAAACGCCGTGGTGCGGCGACTCGGGCATATACACCAAATAGCGCGAGGGGATCGACAGGTGCGTAGTTAAGCGTGCGCCTTTGCTGCCGATAGGATCTTTGGTGGCTTGCACCACCAACGCCTGCCCTTCGTGGAGCAACTGACCGATGGTTTGCTGCTCATCGGCTGGCGTGCTTGGCGGCATGACTTCGTGAGCATGAATAAACGCCGCCCGCTCTAAGCCAATATCGACAAAGGCAGCCTGCATACCAGGCAGGACACGAACCACTTTGCCTTTGTAGATATTGCCCACGATGCCGCGCCGACGGGAACGTTCGATCAGTGCCTCTTGCAACACACCATTTTCCACCAGCGCAACGCGGGTTTCCATGGGTGTTAAATTGATGAGAACTTCACCGCTCATGCGAAAATCCTTATTGGTTGACGTATTCCTTGCCAGCTATACAGGCGTTGATACCTTTACTCCAAAGGCTTAGACGCGCTGCCAGATAGGAACTCCCTGTCGGCGCAGCAAGTGCGTCGTCTCAAACAGTGGTAGCCCTACCACCGCTGAGTGACTGCCGTGAATCTGTTGTACAAATACGGCGGCAAACCCCTGTATGGCGTAGCCACCGGCCTTATCGACAGGCTCGCCAGTCTGCCAGTAGTCACTGATTTCCTGCGCATCGATTTCACGCAGGGTTACCTGAGTAGCCACACAGCAGGAAAGCATACCTTCAGGCCCCTTCACGGCCACTGCGGTAAGCACCTCATGCTGCCTTCCCGAAAGCAGCCGCAGCATTTTGGCACCCTCATCAAAATCCGCCGGCTTCCCTAGAATACGCCCATCAACGACGACGGCGGTATCTGAACCTAGGGTAGGTAAGTCAGTTAATGGGGACGCGGCCTCGGCTTTGGCGACGGCTAAACGATGTACATAGTCCCTGGCAGGCTCATCCATCAGCGGCGTTTCATCAATATTACAAGAGTGAACCGTGACCGGCACACCAATTGATGCCAGCAAGGCTTTTCGGCGTGGAGAGGCGGACGCTAAGCACAACACAGATGCTTTCATGAGGCCATCAACCGGCGCTCAAGGGCCTGAAACATCGTCGCTAGCCAGGGCCACAGAAAGGCGCTGATCAATGCAGGAATCAAAAAGGCTAAATGAATCGAAAAATCGCCCACGATAGTGCGTAGCCACTGGGCGACCAGCTGCATCAAACCCAGCAGCACCAGCACAAGTGCCGACTGCTGCACCAGCGAATAGGCCCGAAAACGGGGATAAACCAAGGCGCATAAGAAAGCTAATAATGCATAAATTAACGCATGCTGCCCCAGCGCAGTACCTTCAATTAAGTCCATCAAAATGCCCAGCACAAAGCCATGGAAAACGCCGACTCTATCGGGGGTGCGCATACACCAATAAATTAGCATAAGCCCCAACCATTCGGGTCGATAGACTTGCCATCCATCGGCTAGCGGCATGACTTGAAGGCACAGCGCCAAGATAAGGCTAAACCAAATCACCAAGAGTGGAACAGCGGGTGCGCGGGGCATCAGGGCACCTCTTGAGATGATGCATTTTGTGCGGGCAGCGCTCTGTCGGGCAGCGTTCTTTCGGGCAGCGCTACGTCAGAATCAGAGAGCTGAAGCGAGGAGCGTAATGCCTCTGCCGAGATATCTAACGTTTCATCCCATGCCTGTTCGTCCACGTCCTCTTGCGGGGGCGGAAAAAGCAGTAAGAAGTGACGCGAGCGTTGCAGTTGCGCCATGGGTTCAGCCGTTACCCGCGCAAAGGGCTGGCCCGGGTCGTGATAAACTTCCGTCACGCGGGCCACGGGATAGCCTGGAGGAAAGCGCCCGGCCAAGCCAGAGGTAGTGAGCAAATCACCCTCGCGGATATCAGCGGTATCGGGCACGTGCTTCACATTAACACTGTTGTAACGCCCCTCCCCCTGGACAATAAAGCGCAGACCGTTGCGGTTCAATTGAACTGGCAACGCATGGCTAGCATCCGCTAGTAACAATACACGGCTGGAATAAGCCGACACCGCGGTAATTTGCCCTACCAATCCAGTGGCATCAATCACCGGCTGCCCCACGTAAGCGCCGTTACGGTGGCCACGATTAACCACCATTTGATGGCTGAAAGGATCGTTATCCAGCGACAATAGCTCAGCAGTAATATACGGAATTTTCCGCCGCTCGGCGGCCTTTAGCAGATCACGCAGTTGCTGGTTTTCCGCTGTTAGGTTCGCCATCCGCTGGCCACGATGGGAAAGGGCCAGAATCTGCTCGCGCAGGCGGCGATTTTCATCTACTAAGGCCTGCTGATCCGAGAGTGCCAGCGAGCCCCAATTCAATAAGTCGCTAGGCACGCTAACGACCCACTGAATCGGTGCAACGACCATCGACATTTGCGCACGCACTTGCTCCATGCGCGTGAAATGCTGGTCGACAAACATCAAGGCACTAGCGGCCAATGCGCAAAAGAACAGCCGATAGCCCGGCAGTGGTCCATGCGAAAACAGCGGTTTAATAGGCAATCCCCCCGCAATTGACCGCTGCGATTAGTCGCTCGACAGTAACTCAAAAGTGTGTTGATCAATCATTTCCAACGCTTTGCCGCCGCCGCGAGCAACACAAGTTAACGGATCTTCGGCAACGATGACCGGCAGTCCTGTTTCTTCAGCAATCAGCTTATCCAGATCGCGCAGCAAAGCGCCGCCACCTGTTAGCACCAAGCCACGTTCGGCGATATCGGACGCCAGCTCTGGCGGCGACTGCTCTAAAGCACTTTTCACGGCGGCTACAATGGATCCCAGCGTTTCCTGCAAAGCTTCCAGCGTTTCGTGGGAGTTGAGGGTAAAGCTACGCGGAATACCTTCGGCCAGGTTACGTCCGCGTACGTCTATTTCACGTAGCTCACCACCGGGGTAGGCACAACCAATCTCTTCTTTAATTCGCTCGGCCGTAGCCTCGCCAATCAGGCTGCCGTAGTGGCGTCGTACGTAAGCGGTGATGGCTTCGTCGAAGCGGTCGCCGCCCACCCGAATTGACTCGGAGTAGACCACGCCATTGAGTGAGATAATCGCGATTTCAGTGGTACCACCACCAATATCCACCACCATCGACCCTTGAGCTTCTTCAACCGGAAGCCCCGCGCCGATTGCCGCTGCCATGGGCTCTTCTATCAAGAACACCTCGCGAGCACCCGCACCTTCAGCAGACTCGCGAATTGCGCGACGCTCAACTTGCGTTGACATGCAAGGCACACACACCAGTACACGTGGACTCGGCGTCAAGAAAGTACTTTGGTGAACTTTGCGGATAAAATGCTGGAGCATTTGCTCAGTCACGGTGAAGTCGGCGATAACGCCATCCTTCATTGGACGGATCGCGGTAATGTTGCCAGGTGTTCGCCCTAACATTCGCTTGGCATCGGTACCGACTGCCGCGACGCTGCGCATATTGCCAGACTGGCGAATTGCAACCACGGACGGCTCATCAAGCACGATACCGCGACCGCGTACATAAATCAGTGTGTTGGCCGTACCCAAATCGATCGATAGATCGCTGGAAAACAGCCCCCTCAAACGTTTAAACATGGATGTTGTTACCTAGTGCAGACCGGGAACCCTATGCGGATGCAAACGGTATCACCGCAACCCCCTCGCAGCAAGCACGAGTCGTGCCTAACACTGCCCGTAGAGGCTAAGATGTGGTACCTTTTGCGGCTATTTTCCACGTCTGCTATACAAGACGTTTCTTTGATGCAGGTATGTATACCGCTTATTGTGGGATACGTTCCATCACGTTTGCGAGGAAATCTCGATCATGGCGCTTGAAGACTCTCATGTGCGCCGGGCCGCTCACTTGGCCCGACTCGCCGTCAGCGATGACCAAGCCAGCGGCTTTGTAGACGACCTAAGCCGGATTCTGGACATGGTCGATCAGCTACAAAGCCTTGATACTGAAGGCGTTATGCCGCTCGCCCATCCATTAGATGCGACCCAGCGATTGCGCGCCGATGAAGTCACCGAAGCCAATCAGCGCGACGCTTTTCAGCGCTGTGCTCCGGCAGTGGAAAATGGTTTGTATCTCGTCCCGCGCGTCGTCGAATAGGGCTGAATGAATCAACGCACTTTCGAGTGCACCCGAGCCACCCCTATCGGTTCTTTTTTTGCCCCTGAACGGAGCTTTCGGGTCATGTATGAGAAAACATTAACGCAACTCGCTGCGGCGCTAAAAAGTGGCGAGTTTTCCAGCCGCGAGCTGACCGCTCACTATTTACAGCGCATTGAAAAAGCTGACACCAAGCTGAACAGTTTTATCAGCGTGACTGCAGAGCAGGCGCTTGAACAGGCGGAAATAGCCGACAACGCACGTGCAAACGGTAATGCGGGAACGCTTGCGGGCATCCCCCTGGCGCTAAAAGATATTTTTTGTACCCGTGATGTTAAAACCAGCTGCGGCTCGAAAATGCTGGATAATTTTATTGCCCCGTACAATGCCACAGTAGTGGAAAAACTAAACGCCGCTGGCACCATCAGCCTGGGCAAAACCAATATGGACGAGTTCGCCATGGGCTCCTCCAACGAAAGCAGCTACTACGGCCCGGTCAAAAACCCCTGGGATCTCACTGCGGTGCCCGGCGGCAGCTCAGGCGGCAGTGCAGCGGCTGTCGCGGCAGGTTTAGTACCCGCCGCCATGGGTACCGATACCGGTGGTTCTATTCGCCAGCCGGCGGCGTTTTGTGGCATCACCGGCTTAAAGCCGACCTATGGTCGCGTGTCGCGATTTGGCATCATTGCCTACGCCTCCAGCCTCGACCAAGCTGGGCCAATGGCACGCAGCGCCGAGGATTGCGCCCACCTGCTAGGCGTGATTGCTGGCCACGACGGCCGCGACTCCACCAGCGTTGCCCGCGGCGTGCCCGACTATGTGGAAAACCTTGATGCCCCGCTCTCGGGCCTTAAAATCGGCCTTCCCAAAGAATATTTTGGAGACGGCTTAGCCCCCGAGGTCGAAAAAGCCGTCCGCGACGCGGTGAAAGTTTACGAATCGCTGGGCGCCACGGTGCGCGATGTCAGCCTGCCGCACACCCACTACGCGATCCCGGCCTACTACGTCATTGCCCCTGCGGAAGCCTCTTCCAATCTGTCGCGCTACGACGGGGTGCGTTTTGGCCACCGCTGCGACAATCCCAGCGATTTGATCGACCTCTACACACGTTCGCGGGCTGAAGGCTTTGGCGAAGAAGTCAAACGACGCATCCTAATTGGCACTCACACGCTGTCAGAAGGCTTCTTTGACGCCTACTACACCAAAGCCCAGCAGGTGCGGCGTTTGATCCGTCAGGACTTCCTGGACGCCTTTGAAGACGTCGATGTGCTGATGGGCCCCGCCTCGCCCACGCCAGCCTTTGACTTGGGTGCCAAAAAAGACCCGGTGTCGATGTACCTGCAGGATATCTACACCATTGCGGTCAACCTGGCGGGCATTCCCGGCATCAGCGTACCGGCTGGTTTTGTTGGCAATCGCCCGGTGGGCCTTCAGATTCTTGGCACCCATTTTGCCGAAGCGCAGCTGCTTAACGTCGCGCACCAGTTTCAGCAAGCGACCGACTGGCATTTACAACGTCCTGCCTTTGCCGAGGAGTACGCCTAATGCAATGGGAAACCGTGATTGGGCTTGAAGTCCACGTTCAGCTCGCAACGCGTTCAAAGATTTTCTCCGGCGCCTCAACGGCATTTGGCGCGGAGCCAAACACCCAGGCCTGCGCGGTGGATTTAGGTCTACCCGGCGTATTGCCAGTGCTTAATGAGCAGGCCGTGGCCATGGCCGTTCAATTTGGCTTGGCGGTGCATGCAGACATCGCCGAAGTGTCGGTGTTTGACCGTAAGAACTACTTCTACCCCGACCTGCCCAAGGGCTATCAGACCAGCCAGATGTATCATCCTATCGTCGGCCCCGGCGACGTTGAGATCACGCTTGAAGACGGCAGCACCAAGCATATCCGCATTCATCATGCCCATCTTGAAGAAGATGCCGGCAAGTCGCTGCACGAAGACTTTCACGGCATGACCGGTATCGATTTGAACCGAGCAGGCACACCACTGCTGGAAATCGTCTCCGAGCCGGATATGCGCAACGCGAAAGAAGCTGCGGCGTATCTCAAGGCGATTCACTCAATCGTCACCTACCTGGGCATTTCCGACGGCAATATGGCGGAAGGTTCAATGCGCTGCGACGTCAACGTCTCGGTTCGCCACAAAGGACAAGATGTATTCGGCACCCGCGCCGAGATTAAAAACGTTAACTCGTTTCGCTTTGTCGAGCGCGCAATCGCCTTTGAGGTCGAGCGACAAATTGAGCTGATCGAAGATGGCGGCAGCGTGGTTCAGGAGACACGCCTATTTGACCCTGAACGCGACGAAACCCGCAGCATGCGCACCAAGGAGGAAGCCAACGACTACCGTTATTTCCCTTGCCCCGACCTGCTGCCGGTAGTACTCGACCAAGCCTACCTGGATCACTTACGCAGCCAGCTGCCTGAGCTACCGGCGGATAAGCGCGCGCGCTTCCAAAACGAGCTGGGCCTGTCTGCTTATGACGCCAACGTGATCTCCGCCAGCCGCGATATGGCCGAGTTCTTTGAGGCAGTTCATAGCGAATGCGGCGACGCCAAGCAGGCCGCCAACTGGGTCCAAGGTGAGCTTTCCGGGGCGCTTAACCGTGAAAACCAGAGCATCGCCAATAGCCCGATTTCGGCGCGCCAGCTTGGCCAACTGATCAGCCGGGTGCTGGATGACACCATTAACGGCAAAGCCGCCAAAGAGGTTTTTCAGGCGCTATGGAATGGTCAGGGTAAGTCCGCCGACGAGGTGATTGACGCGAAAGGTCTCAAGCAGGTGACCGACACTGCCGCTATCGAGGCAATGATCGACCAAGTGATTGCCGATAGCCCCGCTCAGGTCGCCCAATACCGCGACTCGGAGCCGGAAAAACGCGGCAAAATGATCGGCTACTTTGTGGGCCAGGTGATGAAGGCGTCGCGTGGCACCGCCAACCCACAACAGGTAAACGGCTTGCTAAAAGAGAAGCTCGACGCCCTGCTGTAACACCTAAAAAACGGCTGCCTAGGCAGCCGTTTTTTAATGGCATAAAGCTGAACTATTTCAACTGACTTGGCTGAGTAATGCGCTTCAACTGCGCACAGCCTGCTGCCCATACGTCAGCTTCAAGCTCGGCGATGGCGGCCGTTGGAAAGCCAACCCCCTGGGCAGCGCTACCCTCGACCAACAGCCCTGTCAAATCGCCCACCAGCGGCATGTGACTGACCAGCATAATCGGCGCGCCCTCAGGCTGTTCAAGCAACCAATCGCTCACCCCACTGGGCGAGTCATCTGGGGTAATAATAGCCAGCGTTTCGAGCGAGGCTCCCAGCGCATCGCATAGCGTTTGCGCGGTTTGCTGCGCGCGCGCATAGGGGCTGGCATAAATTCTCGGCATTGCTAGCTCGCCCACAGCCACACGCTCGGCCAGCCAGCGCGCCATTTTTTCGACTTCCCGTTCGCCGCGGAAGGTTAAGCGACGAGCAGCATCGGAAGACCCCGGTGCGGCCTCACCGTGACGCATCATCAGCACATCAGGCATTGCTGCCTCCGTTGTCCTTGGAAACGCTGTCTTTAGAAACTTTGTTCTGAAAAGCCTGGTTGTGAGGAGCTTGGTCTCGATGGGCCTGCTGTACGGCTTCACGAGGCAGGATAAACTCGACGTCGCTACTCTGCTCACCCATCATGAGGGTACGCGCCATCTCCTTAGCCGCAACGCCGCCAAACAGCACGTGGGAAAGGCCTTCTGCAAGGGGCATGTAAACCCCCATTTCGCGCGCTTTGGCGCATACCAGCTTAACGGTGTTGACCCCCTCGGCGACCTGACCAAGCGCATCAACAGCCTCCTCCAGCGAGCGCCCCTCACCCATGGCATAACCCACCCGATAGTTACGGGATAAATTCGACGAACAGGTGACAATTAAATCTCCCACTCCCGCCAAGCCTAAAAAGGTCATGGGATTAGCCCCTTGGGCAACGGCGAAGCGGCTCATTTCCGCCAAGGCGCGGGTCATCAGCATGCTGCGGGTATTTTCGCCCATCCCTAGCGCGGCCGCCATACCCGCAGCGATGGCGTAAATATTTTTCAGCGCGCCAGCAAGCTCGACGCCGTGGCGGTCATTGCTGGCGTATACGCGAAAGTAACCACAGCCTAACGCCTGCTGAACCCGGGTACGCGTTAGCGGGTCGGCGCTGGCAATCACGGTAGCGGTCAGCTGCTTATCGGCAATTTCAGAGGCCAGGTTGGGCCCCGCAATCACCCCCACATGGTGATAGCCCGTCTCTTGCTCAAGCACTTGACTCATCAGCAAAAAACCGTCCTGCTCAATGCCTTTGGTGGTGCTAACCAGTATTTGCTCAGGGCGAAGCCAGCCTTTCGCCGCTTGAACGACACTGCGAAACGCCTTTGAAGGAATCGCAATCAGCACCAATTCAGCATCGGCCAGTACCGCTTGAAGATCCGTTGAGGCCTCCACGGCCGGGTTCATTGCGTAATGCGGCAAATAACGCCCGTTACGATGCTCTCGGTTGATTTGCGTGACCAGCGTTTCGTCACGCATCCACTGACGAACGCGAGCGCCGTTATCGGCGGCAATACTCGCTAGCGCCGTGCCGAAGCTGCCGCCCCCCAGCACTGCGACACTGATTTGTTGCTCAGCCATAATGATGTCCTAATCAATCGTGCAGAACGTATATCTACTTTAACAAACCTAGTCTATTAAGCTTGGTCTACCAAAACAGACGGCCCGCTTGGGGACACCAAACGGGCCGTCTTAGGCACAGATATAGCGCCCTAGCGATAAAACCTAAACTAGGCGGTCAGTACGCTATTCAAACGCTTCACATAGGCGGCAGGATCATCGAGATGACCGCCTTCAGCAATAATCGCTTGATCAAGCAGGATATAAGCGAGCTGGTTGAAGAGATCACCCTCTGCGCCTTCTAAACGCGCGACCAGAGCATGCTCAGGGTTAAGCTCTAGAATCGGCTTCACCTCAGGCAATGGCTGACCGGCGGCCTCCATGATGCGACGCATCTGGTAGCCCATCTCGTGTTCCGGCAATACCACACAGGCCGGAGAATCAGTCAGGCGGTGAGTCACTTTTACTTCTTGAACACCATCACCCAGCGCCTCTTTAACGCGCTTGACTAGATCCTCTTTGGCTTTGGCCGTCTCTTCCTGAGCTTTCTTCTCTTCTTCGTCCTCTACATCGCCCAGGTCCAATTCACCTTTGGCCACATCTGCAAAGGTTTTGCCATCAAACTCGGTCAGATGACTCATCAGCCAGTCGTCAATGCGGTCCGAAAGCAGCAGTACTTCGATGCCTTTTTTGCGGAAGATTTCCAGATGCGGGCTATTTTTGGCCGCATTGAAACTGTCGGCCACCACATAGTAAATCTTCTGCTGGCCTTCTTTCATGCGCTCAACATAGTCTGCTAGCCCATGCTCCTGGGCCGCCGTATCGCTGTGAGTTGAGGCAAAGCGTAGCAGGCCAGCGATTTTTTCGCGGTTAGCTGAGTCTTCGCCAGGGCCTTCTTTTAGTACGCTGCCGAAACTGTTCCAGAACGCTTGATACTGCTCTTTATCTTTAGTGAGCTTCTTGAGCATATCCAAACCGCGCTTGGTGAGCGCCGCTTTGATCTTATCGACCTTGGGGTCCTGCTGAAGCAATTCACGAGAGACGTTTAGTGACAGTTCGCGGGTATCGAGTACGCCTTTGATAAAGCGCAGATAGAGCGGTAGGAACTGTTCAGCGTCGTCCATGATAAAGACCCGCTGGACGTAAAGTTTGACACCTCGCGAGCCATCGCGGTCAAACATATCAAACGGCGCGCGACCCGGCACATAGAGAAGGCTTGTGTATTCGAGCTTGCCTTCTACCTTGTTGTGGCTCCAGGTCAGCGGGTCAGAAAAATCGTGGGCAACGTGCTTGTAAAACGCTTTGTACTCATCGTCGGTAATCTCGCTCTTGGGGCGTGCCCACAGCGCGGTTGCCTCGTTAACGGTTTCCCAGGTGGTGACTTCACTGCCTTCGATGCTGTTGCCTTCATCATCCTTCGCCGCCTCAGTTTTCGGCATGCGCACCGGCACCTCAATGTGGTCCGAGTACTTACGGACCAAGCCCTGCAAGCGATAGTCGTCGGCAAACTCTTTGGCGTCGTCTTTCAGCAGCAGCGTAATTTCGGTGCCGTGCTGAGCGCGCTCGATATCGGCAACGGTAAACTCACCTTCCCCTTTGGAACGCCATTCAACGCCTTCAGAAACGTCGGTGCCCGCTTTGCGCGTGCGTACCGTAATTTCATCAGCGACGATAAAGCCAGAGTAGAAGCCAACACCGAACTGACCAATCAGCTTAGCGTCTTTTTGCTGCTCGCCAGAGAGCTGCTTAAGAAACTCGGCAGTGCCTGAACGGGCAATGGTGCCTAGATTGGCAATGACGTCTTCGCGGTTCATGCCGACACCGTTATCACGCAGCGTGATGGTGTTGGCTTCTTTATCATGCTCAATTTCGATACGCAGCTCGCTGTCGCCTTCATACAGCGCATCGTTATCGAGTGCCGCGTAACGCAGCTTGTCGCAGGCATCCGCCGAATTCGAGATAAGTTCGCGTAGGAAAATCTCCCGGTTCGAGTACAGGGAGTTAATCATCAAATTCAGCAGCTGCTTGACTTCCGTCTGAAAGCCTAGCGTTTCTTCGTGGTTCGCTTTTTCGTGGGTAGCTGTCGTCATGCGCTTAGCCCTTATAGATCACGTTGAGTCATGCGCCTCTGCGCCATAGCAGCAGAGGCATAAAGTTAGTTCGTGAACCTGATATGGGGATAAGCCGCGTTTTTTCAAGCGGCTGAGCATTAAGAAGGGGTGATATCGGGGTCGCTATATTTCCAGATACGGTAATCTTCTAAGCGTTGATCGATACGGTTGAGTAGCCAACCGACAATCAACACGTCATCGACCACGCCGATCAGCAGCAAGAAATCGGGTATCAGGTCAAACGGCATTATCAGGTAGCCCAGCGCCAGGGCCATCATAGCGAAGGCCGACCAGGGAACAGGCCGAAAACTGCCACGCAGCACATCACGGGTCATGGGCAGAAACAGCTTTAGCGCACGCACAATACGTTTTGTCGCCCAAAGGCGAGATTTGAGTCGACGCAAGAACCACCAAGTGGATAATGGGGCCATTGTCATTGAATCCTCTGAGTACCTGTAATGTCGGATAGTCGCTGTCAATATTCTTTCATTATACAGCGCTCAGCTGTCGCCGCCCCTACTTCTCAGATCACAATAGCGTGACATCAATAAAGAGAGAGCACCATGCTGGTTTCGCCATTTCGCCATACCGCCCGTGCACTTTGTAGCGTTGTGCTGGGTACCGCCCTCTCGGCGGGGATGCCCGCCGTGTCGTGGGCCGCATCCGATAGTGAGCTACGCGACGCTCTTGCCGCGGCCCGAGAACAACAGTGGTCGCGGGTGAATGAACGCTCGATTGAAGACCATCCGCTGCGTGGCTATGTCGAATATCATCGCTTGAAAGGACAGCTGCCGAATGTCGCTCCCGAGCTAGTACAGCAGTTTATTGACCGATACAACGATTCTCCCTTGGCGGTGTGGCTCCGGGGTCAGGCGATAGCTCAATACGGCTATGCAGGTCACTATAGAAATCTGCTTGCGGTGGCCGATGGAGAGCCTGCCGGCACGGCTCGCCAGTGCTACTACTACACAGCGCTGCTGGATGAGCAGCCTCAGCAGGCGAGCGAAGCGGGGTTGGCTTTATGGCACGTCGGCAGCTCTCAGCCCGATGCTTGCGACCCGCTGTTTGACCGCCTGCGCGCCAACGGCACGATTGATGCCTCGGCGATCTGGGAACGCAAAATGCTGGCTTGGCAGGCGGGTGAGTCACGTCTATCCAGCTACCTGGGTGGGCTATTAAGCGGCCGGTGGCAAACCGCCCTTGAGACGGTGGAAAGCGTTACCGCGCGCAGCAGCGCGATTACCCAGGCGCCTTCCTGTCTAGGCCCGGAATGTGCAGCTACGGCAAGTTTTTATAAGGCCGTCATGCAGCGCTACACTCGGGAAGACACCCCCGCCGCGTTTGCCGCTTGGCAGGCTCTCTCGACACGCTTAAACCTGTTACCCAGCGACCAACAGGCCATTGAAGAAAAGCTGGCCTTTTATGCCCTGGTGCGCGAAGTACCCGGCACGCTAAGCTGGGTCGACAGCGTGCTACCCAACCTTCAAAGCGAACGTGTATTAGAGCTACGCGTTCGCCATGCGCTGGCCCACCGGGATTGGAACGGTGTGCTCCACTGGATCGCTGAAATGCCCACGACTCAGCAGGAAAATAGTCGCTGGCAGTATTGGCTGGGCCGTGCCAACGGGCAGCTTGGCAACGAAGCGGCCGCTGAAGAACGCTACCAGCAGGCCGCTCAGGATCGCAGTTTTTACGGCTTTGCCGCAGCAGAAAAACTTGGTCAACCGTATCAGCTAAATCTTGAGCGCCATCACTTTGATGAAGCATCGCGGCAGCGCATTGCCCAACTTCCCACCGTGCAACGTACCGAGGCCCTCCTGCGTATCGGCGAGAATGGTCTCGCCAACAGCGAGTGGTTGCACGCAGTGCAGAACGGGTCCCCTGAACAGGCACGGGCACTGGCCGACTACGCCGCCAGCCAGCAGTGGCACGCCCGCTTAGTGCAGACCACCATTGCCGCCGAAATGTGGGATGCGCTGGACTGGCGCTTCCCCCAGGCCTACCACGATGACTTTCAACACTGGGGCCGTCTCACCGGCGTTGACCCTTACTTGCTAATGGCGATTACCCGTCGAGAAAGCGCTTATAACCCTAATGCACTGTCGCCCGCCGGAGCGCGTGGTTTAATGCAGTTAATGCCGGGTACCGCCAGCCAAGTCAGCCGCGAGCTGGGTATTAACGACCCTGGCCCTTACGGCGTGCTCGACCCAGAGCTCAATATCCGCCTGGGTAGCACCTACTTGCGCGACAAGCTGCAACGCTACCAGGGCAACCGCCTGGCCGCCGCCGCTGCCTATAACGCAGGCCCTGGGCGCGTCGACCGCTGGCTTGGGGATGGCGTAGAGGCTTTTGATCTCTTTGTAGAAAGTATCCCCTACCGCGAAACCCGCAACTATGTACAGGCGGTGCTTAGCTATCGGGTTATTTTTGAGAGTCTCGCCAACGGCGGCAATAGCGAAGGCGTTTCACTGCTTAGCGATAGCGAGCAGCAGGTGCGCTACGATCGCGCCTTACTTACACGCCGATAAGCCACTTCGCTGTTCTGCTTGCATTCGCGCCCGGTTATACCGGGCGCTGAGTTAGCGCGAGCCGGACCCCAAAGGCAATCAACACCGTGCCAGTAGCGGCGTTTAAGGTTTGCGCAAAACGCGCGCTGGCCAACCACCGGCTGGCGCTTCCCACCATCAAAACAACGCTAATTTGCCAAATATTAGCGATTATAAAGTGTACCCCTGCTAACCATAGCGACTTCAGCAATACCGGGTCGCTCGGCGCGATGAACTGAGGCAAAAAGGCCATATAGAACACCACCGTTTTAGGGTTCAGTACATTGGACAAAAAGCCTTCTTTGACAGGCTGCCAGCGAGAGCTGGCTGAAGTACCTTCCAGTACGCCATTAACCGGTAGCGGCTGACCACGCCTTGCCGCCAATAAACTGGTAACACCCAGCCAGATCAAATAACCCGCCCCCACCAACTTCAGCGCATGGAACGCCCAGGCTGATTGCAGCAGGATGAGAGAAATCCCCAGTGCGGAAATAGTCGCATGGATAAACAGGCCACAGCAGATAGCAACGCTGGTGGTTACACCATCGCGAATGCCCCCGCGCGCCGTATTGCGAATCACCAGCAGCGTGTCGACCCCTGGGCTAATCGTTAGCAGCGTGATCGCCACCAGAAAAGAAACAAACTGCGCATCGATAAAACCAAACTGGGCCATATGAGCCTGCTCGCAATCAAAGAAAAAATCTTAGCAATGTCGCTGGACGACAGCGGTGTTTACATCTAGAGTAATTATAGCGGGTCAACAATTGAGTTGCCCGTGATTACTAAGCAAGTTAAGGAAACAGAAAATGGCAACTGGCACCGTTAAGTGGTTCAACGATACTAAAGGCTTCGGCTTCATCTCTCCTGATGACGGCGGAGACGATCTGTTCGCCCACTTCTCCGAAATTCAAGCTGAAGGCTTTAAGACCCTGCAAGATGGTCAAAAAGTCAGCTTTGAAGTGACTCAGGGTAAAAAAGGCCTTCAGGCTTCCAACATCCGCCCCGCTTAATTGCGAACGGATGGACAAAGGCCCGCTTATGCGGGCCTTTTTTATTGGCGATTATCATGGTCGCTTTAGGGATCAACCCCCACTCTGAGACTCTCCGCTAACACCCGTTCCGCGACTGTCTTCACCGGTTTCCAGTTCGCCGGGCTCCAATACGGCTCCGCTTTCAGGATCTCGACTTTCCAGCTCTTGAAACTGCTCTTCAAGACGCTGCTCCGCTTCTTCAAAGCGACGCTCGGTTTCCTCAATTAGGGCATCTACATCGGTAGACTCCAGGCCATCTTCTAGGGGCGTCCGCTCGGGCACACTGCTCTCAGCCTCCCAGCTAGACGAGAAGTCTTCGTCCTCGGTTGGCTCTAAGGAAGGCACCTGCTGCTCTACCTCTTGAAACTGCTCTTCCAGACGCTGTTCGGCTTCTTCAAAACGGCGTTCGGTTTCGGCGATCATCGCATCCACATCGGAACGGGTCGCCTCGCCAGGCATGGCACTCTCCTCATCGAGCACTTCGTCAGGATCAGCAGCCAGCGTCTCCTCCCCAGCGTCAACGTCTTCAGCAGGAGCGGTAGCCGCATCGGCACTTTCCGTTCCACTACTGTCAGCATCACTGTCTTCACGCATGGCCTCAGCCTGTTCAAGCTCTTCAGCGGCTTGTGCCTCGATGTTGTCTTCCACGTCGTCAGCGCTTGCTTGCGTGTTTTCGGCCGCAGTCGAGGCTTGTTCTTCCTCACCTACCGTTTCGCCATTAGAAACCGTCGCGCTTTCATCGTCGGATGACGCGGCGGGCTCCTCCTGGGAGTCCCCACAGGCACTCAACATCAGTGCCAGGGCGGCGAGTGCAGGTATCCATATACGATTAGTCACTTAATTTTTCTCCATATCAACAGTAAAACTTGGGTGCTCAACCATTAAGCCACATGGCTTGCCGACAGCAATGGGCAATCATCGGGTATTAGCACCCGCAGAGCGAGAGGCACCACTTCAGCACAAAAGTGTTCATAATGGCGCGCCTCACCATCCAACGTTAGCGGCCAAGCTTGTTCATTCGCCTCCGCCTTTACCGTCATTTTGGTCGTCGTGAAGTAGCGAACAAAGCGTCCATCGTAAGGAAAGCTCTGTAGCTCACTGATGAGCTTGGTCAATTCCGTAATCGATTTGAAGTCTTTGACCAGCAACACGTCCAATAGACCATCATCAAGCTTAGCGCGGGGGGCTAACACCTGCCCACCCCCCGACTGGCGGCCATTACCTAGCGCCAATAACAACAGTGATGTCTCCTCTTGTTTTTCATCCCAGTGCAATGAGCCGCGATAGCTACGGTGACGCCACGCTTTCAGCGCGCCCATTAACGAATAGGCGCCGCCACCCAGCATGCGTTTAAGGGTTTTCGGCGTTGACGAGGTTATTTCAGCGCCGAACCCGCCCGTGGTCGTATTGATATAATAGCTAGTAGACGATTCACCACCACGACCCGCCGACACTCGCACGACATCAATCGGGTGAGCTCTTAGCGTCATTGCCAACGCTAAAGCCGACCCAGGCTCCAGAGGCAGACCTACCGATGTCGCAAAGTCGTTGGCGCTGCCTAATGGCACAATGCCCAACGCCGGACGTTGATCATGGGGCAACCGCATTAAACCATTCATCACTTCGCTGACGGTTCCATCCCCACCACAGGCAATCACATGGGTGATATCCATTGCACCGCTTTGCTCGGCAATATCTTCCGCATCCCCTCCTTCCCAGGTGGCGCGGACAGAAATCAGCTTCCCTGCCTGGCGTTGTTCTTCGACTGCTTCACGCAATGCCAGATTCCCGGCCGATTTACCGTTGACAATCAGTAAATAATGCTGATGTGAGTCTGTCACTGTTGTTAATCCTTTCCTTGGTTAACCGCTTTAATCATCCCATCGCATTACTGCACTAGCGCCTTTTCGACCACTTCATACACATTGGCAGAAAGGGGCTGTTGTTTAATCCGCTCAAGTTGAGACCGCATTAATTCCTGACGGGTTTCATCAAAGCGCTGCCAACGCGTTAACGGAGTAATAAGTCGCGCGGCAATTTCGGGATTAAGCCGGTTGAGCTCAATCACCACATCAGCCAATAGTTGGTAGCCTTGACCATCGATGCGGTGGAAATTTACCCGGTTCTGAGCAAACGCCTCGATCAGCGCGCGAACCTTGTTGGGATTTTTGAGTGAAAAAGCGGGGTGCTGCATTAAGTACTTCACCCGTTCCAGCACGTCTGACTGAGGGCGCGACACCTGAATAGTGAACCACTGATCCATCACCAAGGGGTCGTGAGCCCACTTCTCGCCAAAGGCTTTCAATGCTGGTGAGGCGAGATCATCGCGGTCACTGTGCACCAGTAACGTGAGCGCCCGACGCACGTCGGTCATATTGTAGTCAGCGGCAAACTGCGCTTCACACAGTGCTAACCCCTGCTCGTCTTCAATCGACATCAAATAAGCAAGCGCGACATTTTTCAAACTACGCTGGGCGATTTGTGCCGGTGTCGGCGCGTATGACTCTTCCGACACATTCGCCTCATAGGTAGCCAGAAACTCATCGCGCAGGGCAACAGCTAACGACTGGCGCACAAATTCACGCGCAGCGTGAATGGCATCAACATCAACGATGGGTTGCTGCTCAGCAATATACGCTTCAGAAGGCAGTGTCAGCATCTCAGCCAAGACCGCCTTATCGTTCATTGGGCCGGTCAGCAATGCTTTAAAAGCATCCACAACGCGACTATCCATGACTTTTTCAACGCCGTTGCGATGAGCGGCAATCAGGTCTTCCAACGCCAGCAATGCTAATCTTTGACCAGCATCCCACCGATTGAAACCATCGCTGTCGTGGGTCAGCAAAAAGGCCAGATCTTCCCGGGAATAGGGGAAGTTCAGCTTAACGGGAGCAGAAAACTCGCGCAGTAATGAAGGTACCGGCGCTTCGGCAACGTCGGTAAAAACAAACGTCTGCTCGTCATCACGCAGGTGAATAACAGCGTCTTTACCGACCTTTTCGCCGTTGAGCGTCAGGGTTAGATCCTGGCCAGACTTAGTCCCCACCAGGCCCATACGGACGGGGATATGCAGCGGCTGCTTATTCGACTGCCCTGGCGTTGCCGGCGTGCGCTGATGTAGCGTTAGCTGGTATTCACCATGCACATAATCGTATTCGCCATGGGCGTCGATCTCGGGTGTGCCTGCTTGGCTGTACCAGCGCATAAATTGACTAAAATCTTCACCCGAGACCTCCGCCATACAGGCGACGAAGTCCTCAATAGTCACCGCCTGGCCGTCGAAGCGAGCAAAATAAAGGTCTGACCCACGACGAAAATTCTCCCAGCCGACCAAGTTGCGTAGCATGCGCACAATTTCGGCGCCTTTTTCATAAATGGTCAGGGTGTAGAAGTTAGTAATCTCAATAAAGTGGTCTGGGCGAACCGGGTGCGCCGTCGGGCTGGCATCTTCGGCAAACTGCGCAGTGCGGAAAAAGGATACATCCTGAATACGCTTGACCGGAGCAGAATTGGTGTCCGCCGAAAAGCATTGATCACGAAAGACCGTAAAGCCCTCTTTTAGCGAAAGCTGAAACCAGTCGCGGCAGGTGACGCGATTACCCGACCAGTTGTGAAAGTATTCGTGGGCGACTATGCCTTCCACGCTTTGGAACGCTGCATCGGTGGCGGTCTGGGGGTGGGTCAAGACCGCGGCGGAGTTAAAGATATTGAGGCCTTTGTTTTCCATCGCCCCCATATTGAAGTCGTTGACCGCCACAATCATGAACAGGTCCAGGTCATACTCGCGGCCATAGGTCTGTTCGTCCCATGCCATGGCGCGCTTTAACGAGGCCATGGCATGCTCAGTCTTGTCTAGGTTGTCTTTTTCTACCCAAATCTGCAGCGTGACATCCCGCCCACTCATAGTGGTGAAGTGATCTTCTACGCTATGCAGGTTGCCTGCCACCAGAGCAAACAGATAACAGGGCTTGGGATACGGGTCCTCCCAAGTAACAAAATGACGTCCGCCCTCCAATTTGCCACGCTCAACCGGGTTGCCGTTAGCCAGTAGGACCGGTTCACGCTGCTGATCGCCAATGACTGTGACCTTAAAGGTCGCCATGACATCCGGGCGGTCGGGATAAAAGGTAATTCGCCGAAAACCTTCCGCCTCGCACTGAGTGCAGTACATAGCGCTGGATTGATACAGACCCTCTAACGCCGTGTTCTCCTGCGGGGCAATTTCCACCTCGCTTTCCAACACGAACTGCTCGGGCACTTGCGCAATGCGTAGGCCTTGATCGTCTAGCGTATACGCAGAGGTATCCAGCGGCACTGCATCTATCGCCAGTGAGACCAGTTTTAAATGCTCGCCGTTTAGAACTAACGGTGCATTAGCGTCAGCCTCTGGGTGACGCTCTATCAACAGGCGCGCCTTCACGCGAGTCGCGGCGGGGTCAAGATCAAACGTCAGCTCGGCATGGGTAACCCGGTAGTCGGGCGGCTGGTAGTCGCTTAAATAAACCGGCTGCGGATCAGACATAGTGCGAGACTCCTGTATAAAACGAATACTGCTTAATTAAAGTAGTTGACATCACCGCTTAGTCGCGGAAGTTATCGAATTGAAGTGGCAAATCCGGCCCTTCTTCGCCGCGTAGTAACGCCATGACGTTTTGTAAATCGTCGCGTTTTTTACCCGTTACCCGTACCTTTTCGCCTTGGATTTGCGCCTGTACTTTTAACTTGCTGGCTTTGATGCGCTTGACCACATCTTTGGCTTCTGTGGGGTCGAGCCCCTGCTTCAGGGCAACTTCCTGGCGGGCTTTAACGCCGGAAAGCACCGGGTCTTGGATATCCATGCAGCGAGCATCAATCCCCCGAGCAATTAATCGGTTGCGTAACACGTCGAGCATTTGCTTGAGCTGAAAGTCGACCTCCGCCTCTAACAGAACTTTATCTTTTTCCAAAGTAAAGCTGGCATCGACACCTTTAAAATCAAACCGAGACTGCACTTCCCGGTTGGCTTGGTCGACAGCGTTAGCACCTTCGTGCTGATCGAACTCTGACACAATATCAAATGAGGGCATGATGTGATTCCTAACAAGACATGACCCCCTATTCTAGAGCAGCCAGCCCCCTACCGGCCAATTCTGTCGCTTAATGTTGGATTTCAGGGGGCATTATTAAGACAAATATTCACAGCAGCTGAAAAATATTTGTACAAAAATTGTCTTTAAGTAAGTCCATAGTGATGTTCAACCCACTGCGGATAGCTTAGGCTAGCGGTTTATAAAATGGATTATTGTTCAGCCTACTCTTTTTTACCTAGGAGATACCATGAGTGACCGCGATACCCGCCACAAAGCCTCCATGCAAAAGCTCAAGGCCCGCGTTGATGAGAAAGTCGCCAATGCCGATGAGCAGCGCGGTCTGATTATCGTTAACACCGGCAATGGTAAAGGCAAAACAACGGCCGCCTGGGGCACGGTTACCCGAGCGTTAGGCTATGGCTACAAAGTAGCAGTGGTGCAGTTTATTAAAGGGCTTTGGGAGTGTGGCGAACGCAACCGATTGGAGGAGGATGCCAATCTAGAGGTAGCAATAATGGCAACCGGCTTTACGTGGGATACGCAAAACCGCCAAGCGGATACCGACGCCTGCTTAGCGGTATGGCAAGAGGCCGAACGCATGCTGGCGGACCCGGACACCTATCTGGTGGTGCTCGATGAAATCACCTATATGCTCAAGTTTGGCTACCTGGATATCGCTACCGTCAAGCAGGCGCTAGAAAACCGCCCGACGGAGCAGACGGTGATTATTACTGGCCGCAACGCCCACCGCGAATTAGTCGACATGGCCGATACGGTGACCGAAATGCAGGAAGTGCGCCACGCATTTAACAATGGAATACAGGCGCGCCGGGGAATCGATTTTTAAATACGAACCGTTAATGCAAAAGGGGCAACGAAGTTGCCCCTTTTGCTATCTGCTCACTAATGACCCGCTTGAACCGCTGCTAGCTATCTAAAACCAATCTTAGCTATCGAACGGGTTGCGCAGCACGATGGTTTCCATACGGTCAGGGCCAGTGGAAATAATATCAATGCTGGTACCCACCTGCTCTTCAAGGAAACTGATGTAAGCGCGAGCATTGGCAGGTAAATCCTCTACCTTTTTAGCGCCCAGGGTCGACTCTTTCCAGCCTGGCAGGTCCTGGTACAGCGGCTCAATGGCTTCGTAACCTTCCGAATCCACCGGGTTATCCAGTACGTCGCCATCTTTGCTGCGATAGCCAACGCAAACGCGGATATTTTCCAGCCCATCCAGTACGTCAAGCTTGGTCAAACAGATACCGGAGACCGAGTTGATCTGTACTGCGTGACGCAGTGCCACGGCGTCAAACCAGCCGCAGCGGCGCGCCCGGCCAGTGGTGGCACCAAACTCGTGACCACGCTCGGCAAGGTGACGGCCATCGACGTCAAATAGCTCGGTGGGGAACGGGCCTGAACCAACGCGGGTGGTATACGCTTTGGTAATACCCAGCACGTAGTCTAAATACAGCGGGCCAACACCCGAGCCTGTGGCCGTGCCGCCTGCAGTAGTGTTGGAGCTGGTTACATAGGGATAGGTACCATGATCGATATCTAACAACGAGCCCTGTGCACCTTCAAACAGGATATTCTCACCGGCTTTACGCAGGTCGTGCACCATGCTGACGGTGTCACATACCATGGGACGCAGCTCTTCGGCCATCTGCATCGCGGTATCCAGTACTTCTTGGAAATCCACCGCAGGCTCGCCATGGTAATTCACCAAGACAAAATTATGGTAATCGAGCACTTCTCCCAGCTTTGAGGCAAAGCGCTCGCGGTGCAGCATATCGCCTAGGCGTATACCACGACGGGCAACTTTATCTTCGTAAGCAGGACCAATACCTCGGCCGGTAGTGCCAATTTTGGCAATACCGCGGGCTTTTTCACGGGCCTGATCCAAGCGCACGTGGTAAGGCAGAATCAGCGGGCAAGCGGGCGACAGGCGCAGACGCTCACGTACCGGCACACCCTTGGCTTCCAGCTCACGAATCTCTTTGATCAAGGCTTCCGGCGAAAGTACCACGCCATTGCCAATCACACAGGTTTTGCCTGGGCGCAGAACACCAGAGGGAATCAGGTGGAGGACGGTTTTTTCACCGTCAATCACTAGCGTATGACCCGCGTTATGGCCACCCTGAAAACGTACTACGGCGGAGGCTGACTCGGTGAGCAGGTCAACAATCTTACCTTTGCCTTCGTCACCCCATTGGGTGCCCAGCACTACAACATTCTTACCCATTATGATGCACTCGTCTCATGTGTCAGGGCCGTTGGCTGCCAACGACCATCGATAAGCTCAAGACGGCGGTCACAGTCATGCTCCGCCGGCCCAGTACGCTGCCCTGGCAGCGCTTGTATCACGCGTTCCCCTTGCTCACGCAGTGCGACCACGGCAGCGTTGAGCGACTCATCTTGCTGGGCAGGCGCCCAGATCCCTCCATGCCTTGGTGATGGCAACGCCAATGACGCCAACTGCTTCAAATCCATCGAAAAGCCGGTGGCCGGGCGGGCGCGACCAAAGGCTCTCCCGGTATCGTCGTAACGTCCACCCTTCGCAAGCGCATGTCCGTAGCCCGGCACGTAGGCTGCAAACATCATCCCCGTGTGGTATTGATAGCCACGCAGTTCTGCCAAGTCAACGTATAACGAAACGTCAAAGCGTGCCGACACACCCTGATAAAGCGCATCCAACTGATCCAGCGCCGCGGTGACTGACGCCGGTGCACCCGCAAAACGCTCTCGCGCTTGGCTTAAAACATCCGCGCCACCGTGCAGTTCGCCCAAAGCTAACAACATATCGGCGGTTGCCGGGTCGCTTACACTGGCATTGACAAGCTGCGCCAACTGGCTAGGCGACTTCAGCGCCAGCGCCTCGAATAGCGCACTCTCTTGTTCGTCACTGAGCGCTGCCGCCTCGGCAAGGCTACGGTAAATACCGATATGCCCCAGCGCTAAATGAATCTCCTCGGCGCCCGCTGCCTGCAGACTGGCCAGAGCCAAGTGAATAATTTCACCATCAGCTTCAAGCCCGGCATGCCCAAACAGCTCAGCACCAACCTGCACGGGGCTACGCCCACCTTGGTGTTGGTCTGCTTTGGCACGTAACACGTTAGTGCAGTAGCACAGGCGTACCGGCCCCTGACGCTTTAGCGAGTGGGCATCCATACGCGCCACCTGTGGCGTAACGTCTGCCGAAGCGCCCATCATACGGCCGGTTAACTGATCGGTTAGCTTAAAGGTTTGGAGATCAAGATCGGTACCGGTGCCAGTCAACAAGGAGTCCAAAAACTCCGCCGGCGGTGGCATTACCTGATCGTAGCCCCAGCGATGATAGAGATCGAGCAGCGCACGGCGCAGCTCTTCCATGCGGCTTGCCTGAGGCGGAAGTACCTCATCCATGCCGTCGGGCAATAGCCAGCGGTCAGCGATGGTCATGTGAACAATCCTGCAAGACGATAAAGGCCCAAGCCCATTTAGGCAGTAACGGCACTTGACCATTGACTGCATAAGCGTTGAATAAGGGCCACAAAAAAACCGGGCGACGCCCGGTTAATAAATTCTATCACGTTTATTGGCCGGATAAACCCCGCTTGGCAGTCAGTAAACCAAGGCGGGGGAGAGCGGTCAGTGACGAATTACTCGCTGTCGTTTTCTCGCTCTGGATTGCGCAGGTAGCGGAAGAATTGACTATCCGACTCCAAGACCATCATATTGCCATCGTCAGCGAAGCTTTCGCGATAGGCATTCAGGCTACGCCAGAAAGAGAAGAATTCCTGATCCTGACCGTAAGCCTCTGAGAAGATCGCAGCAGCTTGTGCATCACCCTCACCGCGCAGTGTCTCAGAACGCTCGTTGGCCTGGGCAAGCAAGACTTGACGGCGACGATCCGCATTGGCGCGAATACGCTCGGCCTCTTCCTGACCTTGGGCGCGCCATTCACGAGCTTCACGCTCACGCTCAGAACGCATGCGGTCAAACACGGCCGCCGAAACATCTTGCGGCAAATCAATGCGCTTGATACGAATATCGCGAATCGCCACACCCAGCTCGTCGCGCATTAACTCGTCAAGCTCTGCAGTAGGGCCGGTCATCAGATCATCGCGACGCTCGGCGATAATCTCCTGAAGATTAAGGCGACCAAATTCGTTACGCAGGCTTTCATCTACCCGCGGCTGAATCAGACGGATCGCCATTAACTCATCACCCGCCGTTGCTTCGTAGTAGCGAGTAGGGTTAACCACCTGCCACTTGACGTAGGAGTCGACGATCACCGCTTTCTGCTCAAGGGTCAGATAACGGCTGGTATCAGTATCCAGTGTCAGCAAACGCACATCGAATTTACGAATCGTCTGCGCGATCGGCACTTTGGTATGTAAACCAGGCTGAATGTTCTCTTCGATGACCTCACCAAAACGCAGTTTCACAGCGCGCTCGGTTTCATCTACCACGTACAAAGTGTTGCTCGCCAACCACGCCACGGCGGCTAGACCACCAACAATTAGCAGGGATCGATTATTAATCATTTACCGGCCCTCCCTGCGGATAGAGCTACTGTTGTTACTGGATGAAGAACTGCTGCCCTGTGTATTGCGCAAGCGATCAAGCGCGGCGGGATCTAGCGACTCGTCGCTATTAGCCTCATTACTAGAAGATGAGCGCTGGCTGCTACCACGCAGCTGATCCAGCGGGAGATACATCAACGGGGCGTTATCGCTTACATCAAGCAATACCTTCGGCGTATTACCAAAGACTTCTTCAATCGCATCCAGGTACATCCGCTCGCGCATGATGCCCGGTGAGTTGCGGTACTCGGTCAACAGCGAGTTAAAGCGGTTAGCTTGACCCTGGGCTTCAGCAACCACTGACTCACGGTAACCTTGACCTTGTTCAACTACACGCTGGGCCTGACCTTGCGCTTCAGGAATTATCGCGTTGGCATAAGCGATACCTTGGTTGATGGTACGCTGGCGATCTTCTCGGGCCCGGATAACGTCATCAAAGGCGTCAATTACGGGCTCAGGCGCCGAAGTAGACTCAATGTTGATGGTTTGCAAACTAATACCGGCACCATAGTTGTCGAGATAGGATTGCAAGCGGCTAGACACCGAGCTACCCAGAATCTCACGGCCCGAGGTAAGGATATCGATCATATCGGTACCGCCGACAACGTGGCGCAACGCCGAATCCAGCGCATTTTCAATCGAGACAGCAGGGTCACGCACGTTAAGGACAAAATCGCCTGGGTTAGCCACTTGGTACTGAGCAGAGATTTCCACCTCGACGATGTTTTCATCGCGGGTCAGCATCGACTGAGTCTGTGACAACGAGCGAACACGCGTCACATTGACCATACGCACTTCGTCAATCAACGGCGGATTCCATTGCAGGCCGGGGTCTACGACGCCCTGAAATTCACCAAAACGCAGCACGACGCCACGTTCAGATTGGTCGACTAAGTAGAAGCCCATGGCGGCCCATACCGCCAATGCGGCAACAATTAGCAAACCCGGTAGGGCGAAAGGATTGCGGCTTTTACCGCCACCACCGCCACCGGTTTTTTTGCCGCCGCCTTTCTTACCGCCACCTAGCATGCTATTTAGTTTATCTTGAAACTTTTTGAGCGCTTCATCCAAATCGGGAGGGCCTTGGTTGTTGCCTCCTTTATTGCCACCGTTATTTCCGCCACGGTTGCCATCGCCGTCGTTTCCACCGCGTCGGCCGCCACTGCTCCAAGGGTCGTGCTGATTGCCACCACCAGGCTCATTCCAGGCCATACTTCGTCTCCACTAAGGTATTCACTAACGCCAGTGGCGTCGCGATTAAACGATGCCACCACGTTTTGATATTATTGCTATATAAATCTTGTACCATATTTATACTAGATAGCATACTGCAGCGTACTAGAAAACACCGTGGATAGACTACCACTCATCGGTCTCACGCAGCGCTTCAGGTAAATAGGTATTGGCTCGCTCACCCAGCTGCGCCATCAACTGGTTAAAATCGCGGCGCGGCAATCGTACGTCCAACACCGAATGTCCCTGCTCGTCAAAGTCTTCCTCACGAACGGCATTCAACTCATGCAGGCCAGCGCGCAGCTTACCTTGCTCAGGGTTTAGTGTCAGCGAAAAGCCAATGACATCATTTGCCAAGCGTTCAGAAAGCGCCTCGTGCAGCAGCTCAAGACCCTGCCCCTGCTGAGCTGAAAGCCAAACAACCTCTGGAACACCCTGCCCGTCGCGCTCAATGCGCGGCGAACTGTCCAGTTTATCAATTTTATTCATGACTTTAAGCACCGGCACATCATCGGCACCGATCTCTTTGAGCACCAACTCTACCTGCTCAACGTTCAGCTCGCGGTCTGGGTCTCCCGCATCAATCACATGCACTAACAGGGTAGCTTCGGAGGCTTCCTGCAGCGTGGCTTGAAACGACTCGACCAGCTTGTGCGGCAAGTGACGAATAAAGCCCACGGTGTCCGCCATCACCACGGGGCCAACGTCTTCAATTTCAAGCCGCCGTAGCGTGGGGTCCAGGGTCGCAAACAGCTGGTCAGCGGCGTACACCTCGGCATTGGTCAACGCATTGAACAGCGTCGATTTACCGGCGTTGGTGTAACCTACTAGCGATACACTGTGAATCTCGGCGCGCGAGCGGGCACGGCGATTTTGGTCGCGCTGACTGCGGACTTTATCCAGCCGTTTATGAATCGATTTGATCCGACCTCGCAGCAGGCGACGGTCAGTTTCAAGCTGAGTCTCGCCTGGACCACGCAGACCAATCCCGCCTTTTTGGCGCTCAAGGTGCGTCCAGCCCCGCACAAGGCGGGTCGACATATATTCAAGCTGAGCAAGCTCAACCTGCAGCTTACCTTCGTGGGTTCGTGCCCGCTGGGCAAAAATATCGAGAATTAAACCGGTCCGGTCAAGCACTCGACACTTAAGCTCTTGCTCAACGTTGCGCTCTTGAGAGGGACTTAAACTGTGGTTGAAGATGACCAATTTTGCCTCGTGAGCAGCGAGCAATGCACGCAACTCTTCCAACTTGCCTGACCCAATAAAGGTACGCGAATCAGGGCGATGGCGGCTAGCGGTGAGTAGAGTCGCAGGCTCTGCACCAGCAGAGCGTACGAGCTCTAAAAACTCACCCGGGTCTTCACGTTTTTGTTCATCATGAAAATCGACGTGAACAAGAACTGCCGTTTCACCGGCGTCTGGGCGTTCGAAAAACAATCAATACCTCGTGGAATCTCTTGCTTATCCAGTGGTGTTAAATCTCCGCATCTTGCTCTGCCGGGTCTTGCACAGGCAAACGTACGTTACGAGATGGCACAACCGTGGAAATAGCGTGTTTATAAACCATCTGACTAACGGTATTGCGTAACAAAATAACAAACTGGTCAAAGGATTCAATCTGGCCCTGCAACTTAATGCCATTGACCAAAAAAATAGAGACCGGAATGCGCTCTTTACGCAAAATATTCAAGTACGGGTCTTGAAGGGACTGCCCTTTGGACATGTTGCTCTCCCTAAAACTGTCGTTGGGGTTAATTATCAATGGCGCGCCCTACTGGTGCTGCGCCGCACTATTCTTTACTGCCCGAAAGGCCAAGTGTTGCCTGAAAGGCCTAGTGTTACCCGAAAGGCCAAGCTAATAGCCCGGTCGAAAACACGCTTACTAAACACTATCCTAGAAGACTATCTTACGCTATGCGCTGCTTTCACGCACGAATTTCAGTACCTTATCCAGCGCGTCTGACCGTTGTGAATCTACCCACGTAAGCTCGGGCCAGCTTCTTAACCAGGTTAATTGTCGCTTGGCAAGCTGACGTGTGGCAATCACGCCGCGCTCAACAAGCGTGGCGTAGTCGTAGCTATCTTCCAGGTATTCCCACACCTGACGATAGCCAACGCTTTTCATCGACGGCAAACCTAAATGTAAGTCATTACGCTTTTTGAGGGCGCCAACTTCATTTATCAAGCCCTGTTCCAACATTAGTTTAAAACGCTGCTCAATACGACGATGCAAAAGGCTACGATCACTGGGTGCCAAGGCTATCGACAACACGCGCCATGGAAAGGTTTCCGGCTGCTGTTCAGCCCATAGTTCACTCATCGGTCGCCCACTGGCGTAATAGACTTCTAGCGCGCGCATCAACCGCTGCGGATCATTGGGGTGAATGCGCTGAGCCGATACAGCGTCCACTGCCGCCAACGTTTTATGCAACGAAGCAAGCCCTTGCGACTGCCACCGTGCCTCTAGTCGCTGGCGAATGGCAGCGTCCGCTGAAGGCAAATTGGCAACGCCTTCGATCAAGCGCTTGTAGTAGAGCATTGTGCCCCCTACTAATAAAGGCACGTTACCCGTCGCGCTGATTTGTCGCATATGGCTTAGTGCATCTTGGCGAAAATCGGCCGCTGAGAAGGGCTCTGCTGGGTCGCGAATATCGATCAAGCGGTGGGGCGCGCGGGCAAGCTCCGCCGCGCTGGGTTTGGCACTACCAATGTCCATACCACGGTACACCATGGTTGAATCAACACTAATCAACTCATGACCTAAACGCTCGTGTAGCGCTATCGCGGCATCGGTCTTACCGGCGGCCGTCGGGCCCATCAAAAAAATCGCCCAGGGGCGGGTATCAGCCATGCACGGTTCCATCAGGTAAGAAAAAGGGTGATTACTGATCGTGCCGCTATTGTCCGCGCAAGAACAGCCGATCAAGCGCTTTTAGCCCCATCTGGGTCCAGGTAGGACGCCCGTGATTGCATTGATCGCTGCGCTCGGTGCGCTCCATATCGCGTAATAGCGCGTTCATTTCGTCAATGGTTAGCCGCCGATTGGCACGTACGCTGCCATGGCATGCCATGGTCGAAAGCAGCTCATGCAACCGTGCCTCGACTTGATGGGTACGCCCGTAGCGCGCCAGCTCTTCCAGCATTTGACGCACCAGCGCCTCAGGATCAGCCTGAGCAAGTAAAGCGGGTAGTTGGCGTACCAGTAGCGTCTCTGGCCCGGCGATATCCAGCTCAATACCCAGCTTGGCAATTGCCTCTTGCTCGCTCTCGGCGGTGGCCACTTCGGCCCGGCTAGCGGCAATGGAAACGGGCACCAGCAGCGGCTGGGCATCCAATCCCGTGGCAGCAGCCAGCTGGTTTTTCATGCGCTCATAAACGATCCGCTCGTGGGCGGCGTGCATATCCACCAGCACAAGCCCCTCGGCGTTCTGGGCCAAAATATAAATGCCGTGCAACTGCCCCAGCGCAAACCCCAGCGGTGGTGGCGCAGTGGGGTCGTTGTCGGGCATCGCCAGGGGCGCTTCACGCACCTCACTACCTCGCTCACCGGGGCCACTCGACTGAGGCGTTAACAGCGTTTCTTCGTGATCGGGGTGCAGCGCCTGATAGCCTTGCATAAAGCGGCGCACGCGCTCGGCACCGGGGTGGCGATCCGGCGAGTGGGTCAGGGCAATCCCCTGCTGCTGCCAGCGGGGCTGTTCGGCGCCCACTTCTGAAACCGCGCCCTGTGGCGATGCGCCTGACGTATCGGCTAAATCGGCATCGCCCTCTTTAGTACTCTCTCCTGAGCCCTCTCCTGAACTCTCAGCGGGCTTAGCGGACGCTAGAGAGTGATGAAGGCTGGAGTAGAGAAAATCGTGAACCATACGACCATCACGAAAGCGCACTTCATGCTTGGTAGGGTGAACGTTAACGTCCACAACGTCTGGATCAAGCTCCAGATAAAGCACAAAGACCGGATGGCGGCCGTTAAACAGCACATCGCGATAGGCCTGACGCACTGCGTGGGCGACTAAACGATCACGTACCACGCGTCCGTTAACAAAAAAGTACTGCTGGTCAGCCTGAGAGCGCGAGTGGGTGGGCAGGCCTACCCAGCCACTTAGCCGTAAACCGCCCGCTTCGCGCTCAATATAGCGGGCGTGTTCGATAAAGTTCTTCCCCAGCAGTGAGGCAATCCGCCGCTCGCGAGCCGCCGCCGAATGCCCCGACGGAAGCTGATGGATCACTTTTTGATTGTGGCGCAGCACCCAAGCGATGTCATAGCGTGATAACGCCTGACGGCGAAATGCCTCTTCAACATGGGCAAATTCGGTTTTTTCAGTGCGCAGGAACTTGCGCCGGGCGGGGGTATTAAAAAACAGGTCGCGCACGCCAACGCTGGTACCCCGAGGGTGTGGTGCTGGGGTTACTCGTGCGTCCATGCCTCGCCCTTCCGCGACCACCCGCCAACCGTAACGGGGATCGTCTTCGGCGTTTGAGACCAGCTCCAGCCGTGAGACGGAGCTGATTGAGGCTAGCGCTTCGCCGCGAAAGCCTAACGAACTAACGCCCTCTAAGTCCTCCAGGCTACCAATCTTACTGGTGGCATGTCGGGCCAGGGCCAGCGGCAAATCCTCTTCACCGATGCCAATACCGTCGTCGCGCACCTTAATCAGCCGCGCGCCCCCCTGCTCAATTTCCACTTCAATGCGCTGGCTACCCGCGTCAATAGCGTTTTCAATCAGCTCTTTGGTCACCGACGAAGGCCGCTCAACCACCTCGCCAGCGGCAATCTGGTTAGCCAGCCGAGGATCAAGCACATGAATACGCGGCGCAGTAGCGGTTATATCAGTCAACTCGGCACCTCATGAACGGGGAATTTGTAACACTTGACCAACGCGAATCACGTCGCCGTTAATATCATTGGCCTGCTTCAGCTGATTTACCGGCACACCATGGCGCACGGCAATCGCCGACAAGGTATCACCCGATTGAATCCGGTACTCATTCCCCGAAGGACGGCGCTGATTATCGCGCTGCCAAGCAAGCAGGCTGGCAGGTGGCGGATAGCGTTCAAAATGCTCACGCAAGCCACTAAAAATAGCTTTCGAAAGCCCCGACTGGTGCACCGGATCGCGTAGACGACGCTCCTCATCGGGGTTAGAGATAAAGCCAACCTCAATCAGCAGCGAGGGAATATCGGGTGATTTCAGCACCATAAATCCGGCCTGTTCAACCCCTGATTTGTGCAGCCGATTAATTCGACCTAACTGCTCTAACACCTGCCCTCCGATCGACAGCGAGTCATTGAGCGTGGCGGTCATGGTCAAATCCAACAATACACCGCGCAGCACCTGATCTTTATCACGTAAAGAAAGGTTCCCATCGACACCACCGATTAGATCGGAGCGGTTCTCGCTATCCGCCAGCCACTGAGCGGTTTCCGAGGTTGCACCACGTTGGGAGAGCGCATACACCGAGCTACCTTGAGGGCGCGGGCTGGTAAAGGCATCGGCATGGATGGAAACAAAGAAATCCGCCTTCTGTTCACGGGCTAATGCCGTACGTTGACGCAGCCCTATGTAATAATCGCCATCCCGGGTTAACACCGCTTTGAACCCATCGGTACCGCTCACTTCAGCGGCTAGCCGACGGGCAATTTCCAGCACGACGTCCTTTTCTCGAGTACCTGAGGGGCCAATCGCCCCAGGGTCCTCACCACCATGACCAGCGTCGACGGCAATAATAATATCGCGCCTTGGGTGAGCCCTGGCTTGCTGCACTTCTACTGCGTCGTCCGGTGTCGACGCGCTTCCCGGCACCTGCTGCAGCGCAGTCGCCTGGCGCTGGGACTGAACCTCCTGATCCCGGATCATTGCCTCAATAGGGTCAATCGGGTTCTCAACGGCGCTCTCTCCGGGGTATTCAAGATCGACCACTAGGCGATGCCCATATTGATCATTGGGCCGCAAGGTAAAATGTCGCGGCTGTATTTCCCGGTTGAGCTCAAGCACTACACGCAAACCGCCGCCATCGCGAACGCCGGTACGCACCGAGGTAATCGCACTGTCATGTAGTGGCAGCGTGCTTGGGTCGGTGTCTATTTGGGTGTCATCTAAATCGATCACCAAGCGTGCAGGGTTCTCAAGCGAAAACACGTTGGCGTCTGTCGCAGCAGATAAATCAAACACCAGCCGCGCATGATCTGGCGCTGCCCAGAGGCGCATGCTGTCGACTGTAGAGGCTTGGACGTTAACCGCCACAAGGGCAAAAAAACTGGCGACTACGAGGCGACATACACTGGCCACTGTGCCCTTCATTTCCATTGAATTACACCGTTTCCCAGCTGTTCAGAGGTCACTTTGCTATGCAATAAAGTTAGCAAACGCTGGCCGTTATCACTACAGCCCGTTAACGAGATGAGCCGACCCTGAGGCGCCATCTCCAGCACCAGACGAAGATCAGGCGCTGGTAGCCACCCTTCGCCACGGCTGGGCCACTCAATAATGCTGAGCGCCTCATCGGCGAGTACGTCGCGACCGCCGATAAATTCAAGCTCCTCAGGGTCAGTCAAGCGATACAGATCTAAATGATAAACGCGCAGAGTTCCCAGCTCATAAGGTTCAACTAGCGTATACGTGGGGCTTTTGACCGCACCATGATAACCATAAGCGCGCAGAATGCCCCGCGTTAGGGTGGTTTTACCGGCCCCTAATTCGCCTTCTAGATAAACCCGCCCACGTGCTTGCAATACGTGCCCTAAGGCTTCGCCAAAGGCGACCTGGGCCTCTTCGTTATTTAATTGCACCTGCATAGGGCTGCCTTCACAGATTGATCAGTAGTCGCGCATAGGATGCCAGATCGCTAGCCAGCAGGCCACGCTCACCTTCTTCCGCGGCTGCACGATCAGCGGCTAGCGCATGCACCATGGTAGCTAGCCAGGCGCTGAACTCGACGTCACTGCGCTGGGCGATCAGCGACCCCAGCATACCGCTGAGCACATCGCCCATGCCGCCGCTGGCCATACCGGGATTGCCGTAGGGACAAACGACTAGCCCGCCAGGACCAGCAATCAAGCTACCCGCGCCCTTTAAAACCACCACGCCGCCGCGAGCGCGTTGAAGCGCCAGGGCAGCGGCGGGACGGTCGTCTTGAACCTCCGCCACGGAACAGCCCAACAGCCGCGCGGCCTCGCCAGGGTGCGGGGTCAACACCCAGTTTTCACGCTGAGTGTCCGGCCACTGGCTGGCCAATAAATTAAGCCCGTCGGCGTCGACCACCAGCGGCGCCTCTGACTGCAGCGCGCCTTGTAGCACCGCCTGCCCCCAGGCGGCTTGGCCAAGACCTGGCCCTACCACTACCACGTCCGCTGACGCTGGCAACTCGCCTAAATCAGCGCCGCCGCGTACGCCGTGCGCCATTACTTCAGGGCAGCGTAGCAAACTGGCGGTAATATGCTCGGGGGAAGTCGCCAGGCTCACTTTGCCTGCGCCCATCCGCGCAGCCGCTTGGCATGCCAGCAGCGCTGCACCGCCCAAACCGGGGGCGCCACCCATCACTAGCACGTGACCCATGTCGCCCTTGTGACTGGTGCGTAAGCGCGGGGAAAACGCCTCTGCCAGCAGCGAATCATCAAGCCGCCAAGCGGTGGGAAAAATGTCGAAATAGGCCTGAGATTTGACGCTCAGAGGGCGAAAATCGATCTCACCCGTGTAGGCTGGCGCATCACCGGTGTGCAAGCCGATTTTATCGCCGATAAACGTCACCGTGCAGTCGGCCTTTACCGCCACGCCCGGTGCGGCTCCCGTATCAGCCACTAAGCCCGAAGGGATATCAATCGACAGTACCGGGCGACGCGCGGCATTGATCATTTCAACCGCGCGGCGAAAGCGTCCCGCTACTTCGCCAGTCAAGCCCGTTCCCAGCAACGCATCAACAATCACTTCACCGGTTAATTCAATACCGGCGTGCCAGTCCTCGCAGCCGACGCCCGCCGAGGTGGCCAACTGTGCGGCACGTGAGGCATCGCCGCTTAGCTCTTCAAGGGGCTTGAGTGCTATTCGTTGTACTTTTAGCCCTGACTGCATGGCCAACGCCGCCAGCACATGACCATCGCCACCGTTATTACCGCCCCCACACATCACGGTTAAACTACGTGCCTGCGGCCAGCGTGAACGGAAGCTATGCCAAGCACTTGATGCAGCGCGCTGCATCAACGCAAAACCGTCGATACCACCGGCAATGGTGCGTCGGTCAAGCTCGCGCACCTGGGCAGCTTTGTATAGAGGGCGTAATGTGGAAGTATTGGGGACCGTCACGATCTCTCCTTGCGCATATTTTGATGGCTGCTAATGCGTTAGCATAGCGCGCTTAACGCCTTGCCGTTGACTCACTTGTAGACCAACTTATTTGAAGACCAACTTATTTGAAAAACCATGCCGGATTCCACCGCCTTTGCACGTTCTAGCGACGTATTTTCTGACCAAGCGCTTGCTCGTCTTGCCGACCTGATCAAAACCTGGGGCCGCGAGCTCGGTTTCCAGCAAGTGGGCATCACCGATACTGAGCTCTCAAACCATGAAGCTCACCTCGACGCCTGGATCGAAAAAGGTTACCACGGCGAAATGGGCTTTATGGCCAAGCATGGCACCAAGCGTACGCGACCCGCCGAGCTTGAGCCTGGAACGCAGCGTATTATCAGCGTGCGCATGGACTACCTACCCGCCGAGGTCGAAAGCGCCAAGGTGCTCGGTCAACCCAGTCGCGCCTATGTATCGCGCTACGCCTTGGGTCGTGATTATCACAAGCTTATGCGCAAACGGTTAGCCCAATTAGCAAAAAAAATAGAGTGCGAAGTCGGCCGCTTTGGTTACCGCGCGTTTGTCGATTCAGCGCCGGTCATGGAGCGCGCCCTGGCGCAAAAAGCCGGGCTTGGTTGGTTCGGCAAAAACGCCATGCTGCTCAACCCTAAAGCGGGATCGCTGTTCTTTCTGGGCGAACTGTATACCGACCTGCCGTTACCCGTCGATGCGCCGTTTACCGAAGAACACTGCGGCAGTTGCAGCGCTTGTCGTACCGCCTGCCCCACCGGCGCTATCGTCGATGATAAAGTCATTGACTCGCGCAAGTGCATTTCTTATCTCACCATCGAACTGGATGGCGCGATCCCCGTTGAGTTTCGCCGCGCGATAGGTAACCGTGTCTACGGCTGCGACGACTGCCAGCTGGTATGCCCGTTCACTCGCTTCACCCGCATTACGCAAGAAAATGACTTTGCACCGCGCCACGACCTGGATCGCGCATCGCTTATTAGCCTGTTCGCCTGGAGCGAAGCGGAGTTTCTGGACAAAACCGCCGGGAGCCCAATCCGGCGCATTGGTTACCAGCGCTGGCTGCGCAATATCGCTATTGGCCTAGGCAATGCGCCCTGGAGCGAAGCCGTAGAAGCCGCACTATGGTCACGCAGAGCCTACCCCAGCGAGCTAGTCCGTGAACACGTCGCCTGGGCACTTGAAGAACAGCGCGGGAAGCGCGTTAAACGTATTGCCACTGACGCCGCCGCTTCTTAGCTGCCGTTATTAGCTACTCCTCTTCATCGCTGCGCTGATCAACACGCAAAAATGTATTGCGGTAGTGAGCCAGCTCAGCAATCGACTCTTTAATATCGTCCATCGCCAAGTGGACATTCTTTTTACTAAAGCCCGCCAGCGCGCCAGGGTTCCAGCGCTTAGCCACCTCTTTCAAGGTCGATACATCGAGATTTCGGTAATGGAAAAAGTTAAGCAGCGCGGGCATTTCGCGCTCCAGGAAGCGCCGATCTTGATGAATGCTATTGCCGCACATGGGTGACGAACCAGCTACCGCGTACTGCTGCAAAAACGCCAGGGTTTGCTGCTCAGCTTCTAAGGTTTTCACTTGACTGGCTTTGACGCGTGCGACTAAACCGGACTCGCCGTGGGTTTTCTGATTCCAGTCATCCATCTGCGCCAGCAGGCTATCGGGCTGCTTGACCGCAATCACAGGGCCTTCTGCCACGACGTTCAAATCCGCATCGGTAATTAACGTCGCCACTTCAATGATGCGCTCTTTATTCGGGTCCAGACCGGTCATTTCCAGATCAATCCAGACCAGAAGGTCATTCCGGGGCGCAGTCGTTTGGTTACTCATTCGCTTCCTTCCTTTGCCAGATTGGCGGTTATCAACGTGCAATTGTGCCTTAAATTCAAAAAAGTGTCTTAAATCGCGTTGCCAAGCAGGCCACGCAGGACAGCTCGCCCCGTTGATAGGTACAATGACGTCTATTGTAGCGATCATCAGGTGGTCATGAGCAAACGTAAATTAAGTCGCCAGCAGCAGTGGCGCGTCGATAAAGTCCAGGCGGAACGCGCCCAGCGTGCTGAAAAGCGCGATGTGCAAGATGCTGAAAAGCTTGCCGCCGGCGAATACGGCGCCGAACAGCCAGGCCGCGTCGTTGCTCACTTTGGGCGAACCCTAGAGGTGCGTAACAGCGACAATGAACCGGTGCGCTGCCATTTACGCGCCAACCTGACGGGCCTTGTCACCGGCGACCGGGTGATATGGCGCGCAGGACAGGAAGGCGCTGGCGTGGTGGTGGCTCGTGAAGAACGTGATAGCGTGCTTAAACGCCCCGATGCACGGGGCCTGCTCAAACCCGTTGCCGCCAATATCGATCAGCTGTTGATCGTGTTTGCGGTGGAACCCGCGCCCCACGCCAACCTTATCGACCGCTACCTGGTCGCCGCCGAAGCCACCGGCATTGCGCCAGTGCTGGTACTCAATAAGACTGACCTACTGCCGGAGGGTGGTGGCGAGCTGGGCAAGCTGCTTGAACGCTATTCGGGCTTAGGCTACCCGGTGGTGCGCACCACCACCGCCACAGAAACCGGGCTAGACGAGCTACGCACCCAGCTTGAAGGGCGCACCTCCGTGTTTGTTGGCCAGAGTGGCGTCGGCAAGTCATCGCTGATCGACCTGCTGCTACCCGATGAAACGCTGCGCATTGGCGCGCTCTCGGAAGACTCCCGCAAAGGCACCCACACCACCACCACAGCACGGCTTTACACCATGAGCCGAGCAGAAGTGGCCGATGGCGATCTGATCGACTCACCGGGCATTCGCGAATTCGGCCTGGTACACCTCAACGAGCAGGAAGTCACTGAAGGCTTTATCGAGTTTCGCGACTATATTGGTCACTGCCGTTTCCGTGATTGCCGCCATCGTAATGAACCCGGCTGCGCTTTACTCGCAGCGGTTGAGGCAGGCAAGATTCATCCAGCACGCTTTGCCAGCTATCGACGCATTCTTGATAGCTTAGATGGCTAGGATTTATAGGAGTTACCCATGAGCACTGAAAGCCAATCGTCAGAAGCTAACCTGCTGCCACTGATCGTTGAACCCGAGCAGTTGCACGAACATTTAGACGACCCGCAACTGCTGATCATTGATGTGCCGGTTAACGGCGACAGCTATCGTCAAGGCCATGTGCCTGGCGCTGTTTTCCTCGATTTTCGCTATTTAATGCGCGGTGACGGTCCCGTGCCTAGCGATGTGCCGAGTGTCGAAGCGCTATCACAGCTATTTAGTGCGCTTGGCCTAACCCGTGATACCCACTTAGTGGCTTACGATGACGAAGGTGGCGGCTGGGCGGCCCGGCTGCTCTGGACGCTAGACCTAATCGGCCACACCCGCTATTCGTATTTAAACGGCGGCATTCATGCCTGGCGCGATGCGGGCATGGAAGAGAGCACCGAGCCCACAGCGCCGACTCCCAGCGATTACCATGCTGAGATTCTCAACCCTCAGGCGCTGATCACTGCGGATGAAATCAAAGAAAAGCTCGATGATAAGCAATTCGCAGTATGGGATGCGCGTTCCAAAGAGGAATACGATGGCGTCCGCGGTAACAACAAGCATCTGGGCCATATCCCCGGAGCGGTGAATATGGACTGGCTTAACGCCATGGATCGTCAGCGCGCGCTGCGCATACGCGATTACGCCGAGCTGGTCACCGAGCTGGACGCTTTAGGCTTAACGCCAGAGATGGAAATTGCCACCCATTGCCAAAGCCATCACCGCAGCAGCTTTACCTGGCTGGTAGGCAAGGCGCTGGGCTTTAACATGCGCGGCTATGCGGGCTCCTGGGGCGAATGGGGCAACCGCAACGACACACCGATTGAGAAGTGAAAAATTACTGTGACCCTTTCCCAAAAAGCATTTTCGCTACTCCAATACCCGCTGCCTCAACACGCGCTATCACGCCTGACGGGCAAGTTTGCCCAGTGCGACAACCCCTGGTTGAAAGATACCTTGATTAGGGCGTTCATCAAGCGCTTTAACGTCGATATGAGCCAGGCGCTGGAACCTGACCCCAGCGCCTACGCCACCTTCAACGACTTCTTCACCCGCGCGTTAAAAGCCGATGCACGCCCCCTGGGCGACGGCATTCTAAGCCCCGCCGATGGCACGCTTTCCCAGTATGGTCGCCTTCAGGCCGGGCAGCTGGTGCAGGCCAAGGGGCATACCTACTCTGCCCAAACCCTGCTCGGCGGAGAGACCGCCCTAGCAGAAGAATTCTTGGGCGGTAGCTTTGCCACGGTGTACCTCTCCCCCCGGGATTATCATCGCGTACACATGCCGATCACCGGCACGCTACGCGAAATGATCTACGTGCCAGGGCGGCTTTTTTCGGTCAACCAGGCCACCGCCAACTACGTGCCGGGCTTGTTTGCCCGCAACGAGCGGCTAGTGTGTGTTTTTGATACCTCCCAGGGGCCGCTGGCCATGGTGTTGGTGGGGGCGATGATCGTCGCCGCGATTGAAACCGTTTGGTCGGGTCAGGTCACGCCGCTTTCCGGCCAGCCCCAGCGCATGCAGTTTGGCCAGCCCATCACGCTAGAAAAAGGCGCTGAGATGGGCCGCTTCAAGCTCGGATCTACGGTGGTCATGTGCTTTGCAAAGCCGGTTAATTTTGAAGCAATACCTGTGCCCACCATGGTCAGCATGGGAGAGTCGCTAGCCGATAGCTAGCAACGGGGGGTAGCAAACGCAAGCACGTCTTCCAGGCGTGCTTTTCCCAGCGCCAGCTGAATCAAACGGTCAATTCCCAACGCGACCCCAGCACTCGCAGGCAGGCCGTGCTCAAGCGCCGCTAACAGGCGCTCATCGATATCGACTTCCGGCAACCCTAAGCGCTGACGCTCCGCGTTATCGTCAGTAAAGCGGGCACGCTGTTCAGCGGCATCGGTTAATTCATCGTAACCGTTCGCCAACTCAATACCGTTCAGATAAAGCTCAAAGCGCGACGCGACCCAATCACCACCTGCATCTTGATGACGACGCGCTAACGCCGCCTGGCTAGTAGGATAATCGGTTACCACGCTAAGCTCGTACTGGCCCAACTGCGGCTCAATCACCACGCTCATCAGCAAGTCCAAACAGGTATCGCGGCCTTCATCGGCTAACGCATGGGCAGGCATTTTCGCCCGCTGTGCGGCAACGGCCCTTAGCGTCTCCAAGGAAGTGGTAAAAGGGTCGACCGCTAAATGGGTATGAAATAGCTCGCGGTAACGGTAATGCACCACTGGACCAGGGAAGCTAGGTAGCAGCGTCATCACCAGTGTTGCTGTTTCATCAATCAGTTTATCCAGCGTAAACTGCGGCCGGTACCACTCCAACATGGTGAATTCAATATTGTGGCGGCTGCCTACTTCACCGTCGCGATAGCTCTTGGCGAGCTGAAAAATAGCGCCGCTGCCAGCCGACAGCAGGCGCTTCATGTGGAACTCCGGGGACGTTTGTAGCCACAGGCGGCGCTGGCCTTTATCCGTGCGCGCCAAGGTGTGCAGCGAGACCAAATGCACATCCGTGCTTCCCCCTTGCCCCAGCGTCGGTGTTTCTACTTCCAGCACGTCGCGCTCGGCAAAAAACGCCCGCACGCTAGCCATTAACCGCGCCCGTTCGCGCAGCGTTTCAATTGACGCCGAGGGTTGCCAATCAATGGCCATCACGACTCCTTAGCCAGACGTTTCCCAATTAAAAATGGCCACGCACTATGCGTGACCATTAAATAATCCCAACGGACAGTGGTTAAGCGCGGGAGACGTACTCGCCACTGCGCGTATCAATTTTAAGGACTTCGCCCTGGTTAATAAACAGCGGTACGCGAACCACGGCTCCCGACGATAGTGTCGCAGGCTTAGAACCGCCCTGGGCGGTATCGCCTTTCAAACCGGGATCTGTTTCCACGACCTCCAGCTCAATAAAGTTGGGCGGCGTGACGGAAATTGCCTTGTCATTCCAAAGTGTAATGATATAGGGCACCTGCTCTTTCAGCCACTTGATGGTATCGCCTAACGCTTTTTTCTCTACCGCATACTGCTCAAACGAGCCGTCAGTCTTCATGAAGTGCCACATATCTCCATCGTTGTAGAGATACTCCATCTCCAAATCCATGACATCGGCACCTTCCAGCGAGTCACCGGATTTAAAGGTACGCTCACCAACACGGCCGGTCATCAGGTTCCGCAGCTTAACGCGGTTAAACGCCTGGCCCTTGCCCGGCTTGACCAGCTCGTTTTCAACGATCGCACAGGGATCGCCGTCGAGCATTACTTTCAAACCGGCCTTGAATTCGTTGGTAGAATAGTTCGCCATAATGCCTCTCAATTATCCATTGCAGTTATCTATTTCAGCATGTGGTACGCGAAGGCATACTTCGCCGTAAAATGCGTCGTCATCAATAGTGTCGCTAAATAAGTCGGCGCATGATAACCCGAAGGAGGACTTTTTTGCAGGAGAACATCATTATCGCCGCTCAGCAGGCGTCTGCCCAGGTCTCTCTCTCCTGGCAGCAGCAGCTTTCCCAGGCAATTCGCGACCCTATCACCCTCTGCCAACGGCTGGGGCTGAGCGACCACTGGTTGCCAGGCGCGCGGGCGGGTGGGCAGCTCTTTGAGATCTGCGTGCCTGAGGCTTATCTTGCACGCATTGCGGCCAATGCCCCCAATGATCCATTACTGCGTCAAGTACTGCCTGTTAGCAATGAAACATTAACACCCCAGGGCTATGTGACCGACCCGCTGGCAGAAGCCGAGCATCGGCCGGCAAAAGGGCTGATCCATAAGTACGCTGGCCGAGTACTACTTATTGCCAGCCCTAACTGCGCCATCAACTGCCGCTACTGCTTTCGCCGCCATTTCCCCTACAGCGACAACTCACCTTCCCGAGCGCAGTGGCAGGAGGCGCTGGATTACCTGCGCGCCGACACAACGCTGCACGAGGCGATTCTCTCCGGCGGCGACCCGCTGGCCGCCAACGACCGCCAACTGGCCTGGCTGGTCGAGCAGCTAGAAAGCATCCCGCACCTCAAACGGCTGCGCATTCATACCCGCCTGCCAGTGGTGATTCCCGACCGGGTCGACGATGCCTTGCTTGGCTGGCTGTCTGCCACCCGCCTACAAAAAGTCGTCGTGCTGCATATCAACCATGCCAACGAGATCGACCACGCGGTGATTGATGCCTGCGCGCGCCTTAAACAAGCCGGTGCAACGCTACTCAACCAAAGCGTGCTACTGCGCGGGGTCAACGATAGCATCGATACGCTGGCCACGCTTTCCGAGCGGCTGTTCGAAGCCGGCATATTACCCTACTACTTACACGTGCTCGATCCGGTGCAAGGCGCTGCCCACTTTGATGTGTCTGATGACGAAGCCCGCGAGCTGGTGGCTCAACTGCGCGAGCACCTCCCCGGATTTTTAATGCCCCGCCTAGTGCGCGAAATTCCCGGCCAAGGGAGTAAAACGCCGTTATGAATAGCTTTACCCAGTATTCACCACGCCACAAACGCTTTAAACGAGTGCAAGTAGCGCCTTCAATGCACCAATATGGCTCATAATAAAAGTCTCGGCGGATTAAAAATAATTATTTATTTACTTCAAACAGCTGAATTAAAAAATATTTTAACTAATCGGCCATGTTTTTGCTTTAAACCTGAGTGACACAAACGGGGTATTGGCTGCAAACGCTGCCACACAATCTAGTTTTCCAAAAGATCGCTAGGGTTCCGACACCATCAACGTATTACCCCTGATAGGTGTGGCTGGTCCGAGAGCAATCGACCTAACGCTTAAGCGCTAGGTTACACGGCGGGACAAAAGCCCGGGAGGATAAGGCACAGTGATGCGCCGATGCCCCCGAGTTTTCCCCTAGCCGCTGGAGGCTTTCATGACCCGTTGCAACCGTATTCACTTAGACCGTATTTCCCCAACACGCCTATCCTTTGCCCCGCTAACTGCTGCACTGGTAGTAGCAACCCTCACGTCTCCCCTGTCTATCAGTAACGCACAAGCTCAAGAGCGCGATGATTTTAGCGTCTGCTGGTCGATTTATGCAGGGTGGATGCCCTGGGCCTACGCCGACGTTGAAGGCGTGGTCGACAAATGGGCCGACGAGTACGGTATTAGCATTGATGTAGTGCAGGTAAACGATTACGTCGAGTCAATCAATCAGTTCACTTCGGGCAACGTTGATGGCTGCGCCATGACCAACATGGATGCGCTAACGCTCCCTGCTGCCAGTGGTGTTGATTCTACCGCGCTAATCGTTGGCGATTACTCCGACGGCAATGACGGCATTGTCATGAAGAGCAGTGACGAGCTTGCCGATATCGAGGGTAGCGAAGTCAATCTGGTTCAGTTCAGCGTATCGCACTACTTGCTCGCTCGCGCACTTCAGAGCGTTGGTCTAACTGAACGCGATGTCGAAACCATCAATACCGCCGATGCCGACATTGTCGGACTCTTCACCAGCGAGTCTACCGAAGCCGTTACCACCTGGAACCCTCAGCTCAGTGCAATTGCCGAGATGCCAGACGCCAATGTGGTGTACACCTCTGCCGAAATTCCCGGCGAAATTCTTGATCTGATGGTCGTCAATACCCAAACCTTGGCTGATAACCCAGAACTCGGTCACGCCCTGGTGGGTGCTTGGTACGAGGTCATGGAGCTGATGGCCAATAACGACGAGCGCGCGCTCACGATGATGGCCGATGCCGCAGGTACAGATTTAGATGGCTATCGGAATCAGTTGGCGGCCACCTATCTATATACCGATCCCGCCGAAGCAGTTGAGTTTATGGAGAGTCCCGAACTGCTCGAAACCATGGAGCGGGTCGCCGAGTTCAGCTTCGAGCACGGCCTGCTCGGTGATATGGCGCCCAACGCAGGCGTAGTAGGTATCGAAACGCCGAGCGGCGTGTTTGGTGATGAGGGCAACGTGCAACTGCGCTTCGATCCAAGCTTTACGCAAGCCTTCCTCGAAAAGCAGTGATTAGCGATACGGGAGTGGCATCTGCCGCTCCCTCAGCTCTCCTATGCTATGGACACCGCCATGAAGCGATTAATCAATTTAACGCCCTCCCCGGGGGGCCGCTGGCTCTTGGGTCTGCTGCCTTTTTTACTATTGGGAATGCTTTATATCAGCCTGTCTAACGCTAGGCTGGCGGAAAATCCAGATGACCGCTTACTTCCTGCGCTTACCACCATGGCGCAGTCGTTTCACCATTTAGCGACGGCAGAGAACGTGCGCACTGGGCAAATCGTGCTGTGGGCCGACACTTTCGCAAGCCTTGAACGTATTGTTATTGGCGTCGGCATCAGCGCACTGATTGGTTTGGTGGTCGGTATCGTCAGCGGCGGCATTCCGCTTATCCGCGCCAAGCTTTCGCCTCTGGTCACCGTCGCCTCACTGATTCCCCCCATGGCGATATTGCCTATCCTGTTTATCGCCTTTGGTACCGGTGAAGCCGCAAAAATCGGACTCATTGTGATTGGCGTAACACCATTTCTGATTCGCGACCTTCAAGGTCACGCCCTGCGACTACCCGATGAGCAGCTGATTAAAGCGCAAACGCTGGGCGCCAGTTCTTGGCAGGTGCTGCTAAGGGTATTGTTGCCCCAACTGACTCCTCGACTATTAAACGCCACCCGTCTGGCGCTGGGCACCGCTTGGTTGTTTTTGATCGCCGCCGAAGCGATTGCCGCTCAGGAAGGCCTGGGTTACCGCATCTTTTTAGTACGCCGCTACTTATCAATGGACATTATCTTGCCCTACGTAGCCTGGATTACCTTCCTGGCGTTTTTGCTTGACCAACTGCTGGCTTGGGCATCGCGTCTTGCCTTTCCCTGGTATCACACGGGCGAAGGAGATAACTCATGAGCCTTCTCGCTGCCAAACGATTAGAGAAGCACTACGGCAATCACATTGTGTTGGAAAATCTTAACTTTAGCGTTGAGGCCGGCGAGTTCGTCACCCTAGTAGGTGCCTCGGGCTGCGGTAAAACCACCTTTCTAAAAATGCTATTGGGCACCGAAGCCATCTCTAAAGGCAGCTTAACACTTGATGATAAGCCCATCCCCAATGAGCCCGGCCCCGATCGAGGCGTGGTATTTCAGAAGTACTCCGTATTTCCGCACCTAACCGTGCTGGGCAACGTGATGATTGCCGACGAACTGCACAGCGCCAGATTGTTGGGCAAGAGTTTCGGTGCCGCCAAGCGTCGCGCAATTGAAAAGGCCCGCGCGCGTATTGACGAAGTCGGTCTAGACCAAGCCCTAGATAAATACCCGCATGAGCTTTCCGGCGGTATGCAGCAGCGCTTAGCCATCGCCCAGGCGCTAATGATGCGACCACGTATTTTACTGCTCGATGAGCCTTTCGGCGCACTGGACCCCGGCATTCGCCAGGATATGCACGTGCTTATTAACCGTCTTTGGCAAGAGCAGCAGCTGACAATTTTCATGATCACCCACGATCTTAAAGAAGCCTTTGAGCTGGGTACGCGGCTATGGGTCTTCGATAAAACCCGCCACGACCCCCAAGCGCCGGAGGCCTATGGCGCCACCATCACCTACGACCTGCCAATCTCCCGAGACCGCCCCTCTGAAGCATTGAAGGAGAAATTGCAAAAAGACGGTCTGCAAACCCACACCCAGGAGACGCTTTTATGACTTTTCTGAAAAACGAAGCGCACTACACTACCCATTTACCTGGCGGGCATCACTGGTCGCTGCGCCTGCGCCGAGGCACCACGCTCACCTTGACTGCCCAGCAGGCCGACAGCAATGTGGGGCTTTTATGCTACAACCCGGAAAACTTGCTGGAACGCTTAAATCTACCCGACACCTTAAAATGCCAGCACACTTTTAAGCTGACTCAGGGCCACTGTCTCTACTCGGACATGGGACGGATTTTTGCCTCCATCACCCATGATGATCTGGGCTGGCACGATAGCGTGGGCGGTAACTTGATGCCCCGCCACTTAGTTGAGAAAGGCTGGCAGCCCGTCAGCTACCAGCAGGCCCACAACGACTGGACACGCACTGGCTTCGACGCTTTTTTGGTAGAGCTTGCCAAGTACGGCTTAGGCCGCCGGGATATGGCGGCCAATCTAAATCTTTTCTCACGGGTAGACAGCGACGATGAGGGGCAACTGCGCTATGCAAGCGGTCACTGCCAGCCAGACAATAGCGTTACGCTGCGCTTTGAGATGGATACCCTCGTGCTGTTGCACACCTGCCCCCACCCGCTTGACCCAAGCGCTGACTACCCCCGTCGCGGTGTAGACATCACCCTCGGCACCGCCGAGCCGCCCACAGAAGACGACCCTTGCTACCGCTCACGGCCTGAAAACGCTCGCGGCTTTGCCAACAATCGCCTTTACCACCTCGGCCTATAAGGGGGAGACAACACCATGATTATTGAAAGTACCCTACGCCCCGAAAACGCCTTGAGCCGTACCACGGTTAATGCTGGCGATCATTACATTGGCACCGTCAAGCGCGGCCAAACCCTGCGCATTCTCGATTTAGAGGGCAACCAAGCCGCCGACACGCTGTTCTTCAGCGCTGACGATACCGCCGAGCGCTACAGCGCTATGGATACCGTGCGCGAACAGGGCGCCGTTTACCTCACCGCAGGCTCACCACTTATCTCCAGCGAAGGCCGCACCATGCTGACGATTACCGCTGACACCTGCGGCCGCCACGACACCCTGGGCGGCGCCTGCGCCAGTGAGAGCAACACCGTGCGCTACGATTTGGAAAAACGCCATATGCACTCCTGCCGAGATAATTGGATGCAGGCGATTGCCAACCACCCCGAGTTCGGGCTTACCAAGCGCGATATTACCCACAACATCAACTTCTTCATGAACGTGCCGGTCACCGCCGACGGCGGACTGACATTTGAGGATGGCATCTCCGCGCCGGGCAAATACGTTGAGATGGTCGCCGAGATAGATGTGATCGTGCTGGTCTCCAACTGCCCGCAGCTCAACAACCCCTGCAACGGCTACAACCCAACGCCTATCGAACTGTTGGTTTGGGAAAGCTGAAAAAGCAATAAAGCCCTGGGGACGACCCCAAGCGGCCAACTACCCAGCGGGACGACCCGTCATTGTTTGCAGGTAGTGCTATGTCCACAAATAAACTGTTTAGCAAAGTGCTCATTGCCAATCGCGGTGCCATTGCCGCACGCATTTTACGTACTCTGAAAGCGCTCAATCTCGGCAGCGTGGTGGTCTACGCCGATGCCGACCGGGACGCCCCCTACGTTCACCAGGCCGATGAAGCCTATTCCCTGGGCGAAGGCTCCGCCAGCGACACCTATCTTGATATCGACAAGCTGATAGCCATTTGTAAGCAAAGCGGTGCCCAAGCGATTCATCCGGGCTACGGCTTTCTGTCCGAGAACACCCGCTTTATCAACGCCTGCGACGCCGCCGGGCTCACCTTTTTAGGCCCCACCGCCGAGCAGATTGAGCAGTTTGGCCTGAAACACCAGGCCCGCGCCCTGGCCGAACAGGCGGGCGTGCCCCTTGTGCCAGGTTCTAAGCTTCTCGAAAGCGTTCATGAGGCGCTCACCAGCGCTGAGCAGATTGGCTACCCGGTGATGCTCAAATCCACCGCCGGCGGTGGTGGCATCGGTATGCAGGTGTGCCAAACCCCCGCCGAGCTTGAGCGTGCCTTTGATTCGGTGAAAGGCTTAGGTGAGCGCAACTTCGGCGACGGCGGCGTGTTTCTGGAAGCCTATATTGCCCGCGCCCGCCACCTGGAAGTCCAGCTATTTGGCGACGGCCAAGGCAGTGTGATCGCCCTCGGTGAGCGCGACTGCTCCACCCAGCGCCGCCACCAAAAAGTACTCGAAGAGTGCCCGTCCCCCAACTTGCCAGAATCTGTTCGCCAAGCGCTGCACGCCACGGCGGTTCAACTGGGTAAAGCAGTCAACTACCGCAGCGCCGGTACCGTCGAGTTTATTTACGATGCCGAACGGGAAGCGTTTTACTTTTTAGAGGTCAATACCCGCCTCCAGGTCGAGCACGGCGTCACCGAAATGGTCTATGGCGTCGATATCGTTGAGTGGATGGTTCGCCTGGGTGCCGGGGAACTGCCCGTTCTAGAAACGCTCGCAAACGACCTCGCTCCACGCGGTCATGCCGTTCAGGCGCGCCTCTACGCCGAAGATCCGGCCCACGATTTTCGACCCAGCGCAGGTTTGCTCACAGAGGTCGATTTTCCAAAGACTGATGGTCTGCGCATCGACCATGCCATTGAAGCTGGGCTAGAAATATCCGCGTTATTTGACCCCATGCTGGCCAAGGTGATTGTTCATGCCGACAGCCGAAACGCCGCTATCGAACAATTAGCAGGCACGCTGGATAACGCCAGCGTTTACGGCATTACCACCAACCGCACTTGGCTTGCCCATGCGCTGCGCGCTGATCGTTTCCGCAACGCCGACCTAGATACCCACTGGCTAAGCACCTTGGAGTGGGCACCGCCCGCCATTGAAGTGATCGCCCCGGGTACAATGACGACGGTTCAAGACTACCCTGGCCGCCAGGGCCACTGGGACGTAGGCGTACCGCCCTCCGGGCCGTTCGATGACTGGTCGTTTCGCCTGGGTAACCGTCTGCTTAATAACACCGCCGATGCTGCCGGGCTTGAAATCACCCTGACTGGGCCGACGCTGCGCTTTCACCGCACCACGCAAGTTGTGCTGACGGGTGCTGAACTCTCCGCCACGCTGGATGGCGAAACGGTCGAATTCTGGCAGGTACTCGATATTCCTGCCGGTGCCACGCTGACGTTGAGCAAAGCCGCAGCGGGTGCTCGCGCTTATCTATTGGTGCGAGGCGGTATCCAGTGTCCGCGCTATTTAGGATCGCGCAGCACCTTCACACTGGGTCAGTTTGGTGGCCACGGCGGCCGTGCGCTGCGCAGCGGCGATATGCTCGATTTACCCGCGCTTGCCGCCACCTCGCAAGCGCAGCTGGATGAATCGCTAATACCCACCTTTGGCCGCCAAGAGCGCGGGAAAACCTGGCAAGTGGCCGTGCTTTACGGCCCCCACGGCGCGCCGGACTTTTTTACCAATGACGATATCGAGCGCTTCTTCGACCACGAGTGGGAAGTGCACTATAACTCCAGCCGTACCGGCGTGCGGCTGATTGGACCACGCCCCGAGTGGGCAAGAGCCGACGGAGGCGAAGCGGGCTTACACCCCTCCAATATCCACGATAACGCCTACGCGTTTGGGACTATCGATTTTACCGGCGACATGCCAGTGATACTTGGCCCCGACGGCCCCTCGCTGGGAGGTTTTGTCTGCCCGGCTACCGTGGTGCGCGCCGAACGCTGGAAGCTAGGCCAGCTCACCGCAGGCGATAAGGTTCGCTTTGTGCCGGTGAGCCTCGACACTGCCCGCAGCCTGGAAGCTTGCCAGCTCGCCCAGCTGGAGACCCTTACAGCGGTGCCCGTCCAAGAGATCCAGCCAGAGCGCGATACCCCGGTCCTACGCGACGTCTCTGCAGAGGAGGCTGGTGAGCGCATTGTTTACCGCCGTGCCGGGGACGATTTTCTGCTCATCGAGTTCGGCGCGATGGAGCTGGACATCGCGCTGCGCTTTCGAGTACATGCCTGGATGCTCTGGTTGCAGAAACATTCGCTACCCGGCCTAAAGGAGCTAACCCCCGGCATTCGCTCGCTGCAAATTCACTACGAGCCGCTGGAACTAAGCCTTGATGCGTTGCTCGCCCACCTGAATACAGCCGAGCAGGCGCTGGTCGATATCGAATCGCTGGAAGTCGAGTCACGGATAGTGCACCTACCGCTCTCCTGGGATGACCCCGCCTGCCACGAAGCCATCGAAAAATACCAGCGCAGCGTGCGCCCGGATGCGCCCTGGTGCCCCAGCAATCTCGACTTTATTCGCCGTATTAATGCACTCGAAAGTGAAAAGGAAGTGCGCGATATCGTCTTTGATGCCCGCTACTTGGTGATGGGCCTCGGCGACGTTTATCTGGGCGCACCGGTGGCCACCCCGCTGGACCCGCGCCAGCGCTTGGTGACCACTAAATACAACCCCGCCCGCACCTGGACGGCAGAAAATTCTGTAGGCATCGGCGGCGCCTACCTATGCGTTTACGGCATGGAAGGCCCCGGCGGTTACCAGTTCGTTGGTCGCACGTTGCAAATGTGGAACCGCTACCGCACCACCCAGCACTTCGAGAACCCATGGCTGCTGCGCTTTTTTGACCAACTGCGCTTTTATGAAGTCAGCCACGACGAGCTTGAACAGATTCGCCGCGATTTCCCCCACGGTCGTTTTGAGCTACCCACCGAAACGGCACGCTTCCGCCTGGCAGACTACCAAGCCGACATCGACAAAAACGCCGAGGCGATTGAGACCTTCCGTGCCAAGCGCGAAGCAGCCTTCCAGGCAGAGATGGCCGCCTGGCGGGCCAACGGTCAGTTCACCTTTGAGGACCAAGCCCCGGCCAGCGCAGAAATCGAAACCTTAGGTGACGACGAAGTCGGCATCGAAAGCCCCGTAACGGGTAGCCTTTGGAAACTACTGGTCAAAGAAGGCGAGCAGATCAGCGCTGGTCAACCGGTGGCAGTCGTCGAATCGATGAAAATGGAGGTGGAAGTGACCGCTCACTGCGCAGGTCGTGTTGCCCGGCTGCCCATTAACGAAGGGGCATCAATTGGGCCAGGGCAACCATTGGTGGTACTCACCAGTGAATAGAGAAGCGATAAGCCATTGCATAAGCGTGTTTCTCACCGTCGGTCACGGTCAATAACGATAGGAATTTAGTCATGACGCAACCGTTATCACTCGATATCGAAAGCCTCCACACTGCCTACCAGCAGGGCGATATCACCCCAGCAGCATTAATCGATGATTTGCTCGCTCAAGCTGAGTCTCACGGCCAAGAGCCCGCCTGGATTACGCGCTTAAGTCGCGAGCAGTTGGCGCCTTATTTGAAGCGCCTGGAAGGCGAGTCGCCAGCAACGCTGCCGCTTTTCGGCATCCCCTTTGCGATGAAAGACAATATTGACCTCGCCGGGGTGCCCACCACCGCTGGCAGCCCAGCGTATGCCTATACGCCCACAGAAAACGCTTTTGTGGTGCAGCAATTGATCGATGCGGGCGCCATCCCGATGGGGAAAACCAATCTGGATCAGTTTGCGACAGGATTGGTAGGTGAGCGGGCGTTGGAGGTATACGGCACGCCCGCTAATGCTTTCGACCCAACGCTTGTACCCGGTGGATCTAGCAGCGGCTCGGCAGTCGTCACCGCGGCCGGCATGGTCAGCTTTGCGTTGGGCACAGATACCGCCGGTTCCGGCCGTGTGCCCGCTTGTTTTCATAACTTATACGGGGTTAAACCCAGCCTGGGGCTACTTAGCACACGGGGTGTGGTTCCGGCCTGCGCCACCTTGGATACCATTAGCCTATTTGCACTGACCGCGGACGATGCGGCCAAGGTGCTGCACATTTCCACTGTCTATGATGCCGAGTGCGCCTGGTCGCGCCAGCATGATTTTGCGGTGCACGGTAAACGCTATGGCAAAGCGCCCAATGCGTTTCGCTTCGGCGTGCCGCTGGAATCCCAGTGGCAAACCGATGCGGCATACACCCAAGGCATGCACCAGGCGATTGCTGAGTTACAAGCCCTGGGCGGTGAAAAGGTCGAGCTTGACTGTTCGCCTTTACTAGCCGCAGCGCGCTTGCTTTATGAAGGCCCGTGGGTTGCCGAACGTTACCATGTGATACGCGACCTAATGGAAAGCAATCCAGAGGCGGTACATCCGGTCACTTTTCAGATCACCCAGGGTGGCGCAACACCGCTGGCGGTAGACGCCTTCGATGCACGCTATAAACTCGCCGAGTACAAGCGTCAGGCCGACGCGCTGATCAGCCAGGTAGATGTAATGCTCACGCCGACCACGGTTACCCATCCGAGCAAGGCCGAGGTGGCGGCGGATCCCATCGGTATTAACTCCAGACTAGGCACCTGGACCAACTTTATGAACCTACTCGACTACAGCGCATTAGCGGTGCCGGTTGGCTTTAGCGAGCGTGACTTGCCAGTTGGTGTCACGCTGTTTGGGCCGGCATTTGCTGACTTAACCTTACTCTCAATGGCACGAGCGCTTGAAGCACGTTTGATGCTCCCGCTAGGCGCGACGGGCATAAAGCACCCAACGTTGGCCGAACTCCCCACTCCTGCTCTAAATGGCAACATGGAGTTGGTGGTATGCGGTGCGCACCTGCAAGGCTTGCCGCTGAATCACCAATTGACAGAACGCGGTGGCGTATTGGTTAACGCCACCCACAGCGCACCACGCTACAAGCTATTTGCACTGGCAGGCGGGCCGCCCAAACGCCCTGCCATGCTGCGTGACGAAAACGGCCAATCCATTGAGGTGGAAGTGTGGCGTTTGCCTATCGAGACTTTGGGCAGCTTTTTAGCGGGCATACCCGCCCCACTCGGTTTAGGCCAGGTGGAGCTCGCCGACGGCAGTTGGAAGTGCGGCTTTATCTGTACCGCAGGGGCTTTAAACGAAGGCGGTGAAGCAGAGGATATTACCGAGTTTGGTGGCTGGCAGGGCTGGTTGGCGAGTCAATCCTAACGCTGATATACAAGGCCCATGCGCATGTAAAACATTGCGGATGGGCCTTTTAAGCGAAACAGATTGTTAGCATTTAAGCTATCCAATCTTGACCCATTCGATCAAAGTCATTAGGTATCTTAAACTGGCCTGCCAGAAACCCCAGACGCTTTTGCTGGCCAGAAGCTGGGCTATCAATGTCCGTCAAGCGCGCCATCGGCTTGCCTGCTTTGGCAATAAGAAACCCCTCACCTTCGGCAGCCCTCGCAACCAGCTGAGACAAACGTGTTTTGGCTTCGTGGATATTGATAGCTTCCATATCAAGCCCTCCAAAATATAGCTTAGTTTAGTCGAGGTGGGCGCTTTTACAATGCCTCCCCCTTTGTAAAAACAGCGCTGCTTGCTGCTACGTTTGATTAAGTAATGACACTCAGATCGTAAAGGTATCGTTTTCTGCTAAAGTTATAGTGCTAACGATGTCTGACGTTGAATAGCCTCAACGTCAGGCACCTCACTCAGCAGGAGGCCATAGCGTTATGTCACCATCCCTTTCGTCCAAATCGGGCACTCTCGTCCTCTTAATAGCCTCGCTTGCTGGGCTTGCCGTCGCTTTATACGCCTATTTCACACCACTGACCGGAGTCACTGGAACACTCGGGGCACTGGTCGCCATTGTGGCCTGTTTCGCCCTAGCGGTGATGGCATTACTACTCTTTAAAGTAAAAGGGCGTGGTGTTTCCATCGCACTGCGGGTACTCATTCTGATGGGGCTTGCCGGTACATTTTTCGCCGGGATACTGCTGCATCAGTGGTGGATCAGCGCTGCCATGGTAGTCGGCCTGATCGGCTTGATTATTGACATGATTCGCCCATCGCGCCATGCCCATCTCACCCACACCTGAGGAGCCGCCGCCCATGCCGACTTTATTGTCCACCCCGTTTAAATCGATAATGCCAGGCTTAGGCGCAGTTACCGCCCTGGCGATGTGTCTTACGCCCTTGACGTTACTAGCTCAGGATCAACCAACTGAGCAGGAGAGTCCCGAGCAAGAAGAAGCGCCTAGTCGCGCTCCCATTCCGCTGGTCCCTGGAGAGCCAACCTGGGACAGCTTCCACGGCCAGCTCAACGCCCAGAAATATAGCCCGCTCGACCAAATCAACGCTAACAACGTTGGCGAGTTGGAAAAGGTTTGGGAAGTACATACCGGCGATATCGCGGATGGTTCGGGTGATTTACCAGCGACCGTTTGGTCAGCAACCCCGGTGTTCGCTAACGATACCCTTTATATTGGCACCCCCTTCTACCGCATCCTCGCGTTAGACCCCGGTAGTGGCGAAGAGAAGTGGCGTTTCGATACACAATCCTCTCTGGAAGCGCTAACCCAACCCGCCTTGAAAAACCGCGGTGTCGCCTATTGGGAAGCCGACGATCCGGTAGCAGGCGAGCCCTGCCAGAAAATTATCTATATGGGCACCATGGATGCACAACTCTTCGCGGTCGACGCCGATAGTGGCGAACGGTGCGCCGACTTTGCCGATAACGGTGTGCTCGACGTCAATCAGTGGAACGACACCAACGACCGCTGGCCGCTTTCGCTACTGCAACCGCCTACCGTGGTGGGTGACCACTTGATTCTCGGCTGGGCGGGGATGGACTGGGCCTACGAGCAAGCCCCGCCCGGTACGGTTTTCTCGATTAATGTTCGCACCGGGGAGCGTGAATGGACATTCCAGGCGCTTTCAGATGAGATGCGCGAACAGAGCGGTACCGCCAACGTCTGGACACATATGTCCGCCGACGAAGAGCGCGGCCTGGTCTATCTGCCAGTCTCTTCTCCTTCGCCGAACTTCTGGGGTGGCAACCGCACCGAAGAGGTGCCACTGGCAACCTCAACGACTGCCCTAGATATCGAGACCGGCGACGTCGTCTGGTCAAGGCAGTGGGTTCATCATGATATCTGGGACTACGATACCGTTGCCGCACCCACCCTAATGGACATCACCGTGGACGGCGATGAGATACCTGCGCTGCTCCAAGCAACCAAGATGGGCTTTCTATTCGTCGTCAATCGCGAAACCGGTGAAGACGTCTGGCCGATCGAGGAACGCCCGGTGCCCGGTGGCGACGGCAGCGTCGATGGCGAAGTTTACGCACCGACCCAACCCTTCCCCACCAAGCCGGCACCGCTACTTGATCAGTCTGAAAAACCCAATGTCTGGGCACTGGCCGATGCCGTAGGTTTCGGTGAATGCTCGGCGCTGTGGGAGGAATTGAGCTACGAAGGCATGTACACCCCACCCACCACCCAAGGTGAAGGCATGCTTGGCTACCCGATTACCGCCGGAGGCGCACAGTGGGGCGGTGTGGCGTTTGAGCCCGAAAGCCAAACAGCCATAGTGAACACCTCCCATATCGTTCAATACTTGAAGCTCTATAATCGCGAAGCGTATGAAGAGGCAGATAGCGGTTCGGGCAACGAAAGCGGCTTTGCGCCCCAGGAAGGCGCCCCATATGGGATACGCCTTGAGATCGCACGGAACTGGCTCGGCATGCCCTGCTGGGAGCCACCCTTTGGCGAGCTTGTCGCCCTGGATATGACCACTGGGGATGTTAAATGGCGTCGTCCAATGGGAGCATCGCAACAGTATGGCTTCTTTATGCCCGAAAGTTGGGGGTCACCGACCATCGGTGGCCCAGCGGTAACCGCTGGTGACGTTATCTTTATCGGCGCCTCCATGGACGCCAAGGTGCGTGCGTACTCACTTGAAACCGGTGAGGAGCTCTGGTCCGATCAGACCGAAGCCCCCTCGGTCTCGAACCCGGCAGTTTACGAGTACGACGGTCGCCAATATGTCGCCTTTGTTTCCGGTGGCAATACCATCCTGAAAGATCAGGTAGGTGACCAAGTCGCGGTCTATGCGTTACTTGAATAACCGACCTAGTTAACGGGGGGAGCGAGCTGCCCCGTTAACTTGGTACTGCGATGCGCACTAAGCATTAGTACTAATGGCAGCAGGCAGCTATGACTGATGACGGGCACTTACATACTTCTTGAACTACGCTAAAAGTAGGCAGGAAAGTTCTGCCTTCCATTATCAATAACCGGACATGACGTTCGTTATCAAACAAAACCGATATCAATGGAGGATGCTATGCCCCAAATCGTTTCCGCCACTTACGATAGCACCATGAAAGCCGTCAATGTCTATGACGAACTTATATCCATGGATTTTCCGCGGGATAATATACTTTTCGATAGAGGCTCTAACGTGATCAAGGTCATCGTTTCCGACCCCGGTCAGCGTGAAGCAAAAGAGATGCTCAATCGCCACGAACCTGAAGATATCCAGGTCATGCCCTACGAAGAATAGCTCTTTTGCCGCCGGGTCAGGCTATGGCTTTTCCCGGCAGTCTGCTTTTCAAGCGATCCCATTTCCCTGCTTCTGAACGCGTTTAGCTAACGTTTTATTAGCGGCTTTAAAACACAGCCTCATCAGTGGCACCAACAGCCACAGCAGCGGCGTAAGTAACCAGCGGTAAACAAAGCGCGCGATGAATAGGGTCGGCAACAACACAGTCAGCCAGATAAGAAACTGGCCGAACCAAATCGGCCAGCCAAGCCAGGTAGAGAGATTGGCGCCAAGTGCGCTCACTAAGCTGGGATGGCGCACCACCACATAGGCGGTGCCTGCTACCGCAGCTACTTTGGCCATGCGTGGCAAGGCAGCAAAACGCCCGCCCGTGGCGAGTACCCCTTGGCGCAGGCTCGTCCGAGCGCCCTGAACTTCGACGCTACCAACTCGAGCAGTACGTGCAGCCCTGCCTGCCCGCAGCACTTTGACAGTGCTCGCCATTACCAGCAGGTCGATACCGGCCCAGCCTAGATCGGCAGCGCCGATGGCGTCACCCTGTCGCCACTGGCTTTCAAGATCACGAAGTCCGCTGGTGAAGAAATCTCCAACCCCCGCCACCAGACGCTCCCCCTGTAGCCACTCCACGTCGCCCTGCTCACTGACCACAAACTGGTTAAGCAGCGCGTGACCATTGGCATCCAGCAGCGCAATGCCCATCTGGCCGCGACGGTAAGGCGTGAGCGCTGAATCCCCACCACCCTCCTCATCACTCCACCAGCGGTTGAGTTGCTGGTAGCGCTCACCAACCCAGTGCTGTGCCCGCAGCGTGGCAACATCGTGGCTGCGAAAGTAGCTGATGGGGAGTACCGCGTCAGCCCCATAGCGCACCAGTACGCGCTGAAAATCGGGCAGTAAGCCGTACGCCACCAGTACATCGCGGGCCATATCACCGTGGCGTAAAATCGCCAGCGAGGCGCTCATCCACAGCGCCTGATCTGAAGCGTAGCGAAGCAAGATCGCGTTAACCTCAGGCGACTCCTGCTTAAGCGTCGGCGCGAGCGCAGGCAGCGCTTGCTGTGCTTCAAGGCGCACCAGTTTAGCCTCAAAGGGTTCATTGGAAGCCACTGTTGACAGCAGCCCGGCGACTGCTATCGCCACTAACACTATTAACTGCCAAGGACGCATCACCACTTACCCCCTCAATAAAAATTCCCAACAGCGTTGCCACGCTATACAACAAATAATAGGTCATGGCTGGCTGTTACTCTTTCGATCAACACGGATAATGAACCTTTCACCCAACGACAATCTTGTAATAATCGGCGCAAGGGACCACTTTTAATACAGAAACTTTTTGTTGCGAGCCTGCGATGACACGATCACACCTCTTTTCACGCCCATTCAAAAATAAAGCCTCACGCGATTCCAATTCGCCACCGAAAGACTCCGATCGCTCCATGGATCCTTTTTCTGTACGTAAGCCTCCCCAGGGCAAGCAATCCAATCAGTGGGCACTGTTTGTCTGGATGACGTTTGCGATCCTGTTATTGTTCTATTACCTGCAGGACGTAGAACAGCAGGTGCAGGTGGATCTGGCCTATTCCGACTTTCTCTCAGCGGTAGAAAACGGTCATATTGATGAGGTGACCCTGCGCGGCCAATCAGTGGAAGGCAGCTTCACCGAAGCCGGCCGCGAGGCCATGGACGTGGGCGACGCCGACACCTTCGAGACCACGCGCCCAGTCATTGAGAGTGACCGCTTGCTTGAGCGTCTGGAGCAAAACGGCATCCAGGTGGCTGCCCGCCCGGTGGAACCGCCCTGGTGGCAGCAGATCCTGGTGAGAGCGTTACCCTGGATACTCATTCTGGGGCTGCTGTTCTGGTTCTGGGGACGCATGCAACAGCGCATGATGGCTGGCGGTGGCGGCCTCTTTAACATGGGCAAATCTCAGGCCCGTCAGGTACAAAGCGAGGACAGCGACGTTCTTCTAGCCGATGTCGCAGGCTCCGAAAACGCCAAACGCGAGGTCACCGAGGTAATCGATTTTCTCAAGCATCCCGAACGCTATCGCTCGCTGGGGGCGCGGATTCCTCGCGGCGTACTGATGATGGGGCCACCCGGCACCGGCAAAACGCTGCTCGGCAAAGCCGTGGCTGGCGAAGCAGAGGTGCCCTTCTTCTCCATCAGCGGCTCTGAATTTATTGAGATGTTCGTCGGCGTGGGCGCCTCTCGGGTCCGCGACTTGTTCAAGGAGGCTAAAAAACAAGCGCCCTCGGTGGTATTTATCGATGAACTTGACTCCATCGGCCGCTCTCGCGGCGCAGGCATGGGCGGCGGCCACGATGAACGCGAGCAGACGCTTAACCAGATTCTGGCCGAACTCGACGGTTTCGAGAAAGACGATTCGGTGGTCGTATTGGCAGCCACCAACCGGCCTGACGTCCTGGATAAGGCGCTGTTGCGTCCGGGGCGCTTTGATCGCAAAGTGACGTTGGAAAACCCCAACCGTCATGCCCGCCAACATATCCTTGAGGTACATACCCGCAAGATGCCGCTCGCTGACGACGTGAACCTTGAGCGCCTTGCCAGTATGACCGTAGGCTTTTCCGGCGCTGACTTGGCCAATCTAGCCAACGAAGCCGCCTTGCAAGCCGGGCGGCGTCAACAGGATACGATTGACTGGCGCTGCTTCTCAGACGCTCGTGACCGCGAGCTTTTAGGCCAGGCCAAAGATGTGGGTCTGTCAGACGAGGAACACCATATCGTGGCCTACCACGAAGCGGGGCACGCCCTACTGGCCTATTTACTGCCAAAAGCCGATCCGCTGGAAAAGGTCACCGTGCTACCACGCAGCCAAGCGCTCGGGGTTACTGCCCAGATGCCCGATGAAGAACGCCACAACCTAGGAGAAGCCTATCTGCGTGACCGCATCACCGTCATGTTCGGCGGCCGCTTGGCCGAGTCCATCGTGTTTGACGAAGTCTCGAGTGGTGCCGAAAACGATATCGAGCAAGCCACTCAAACGGCCCGGCGCATGGTGGGGCGCTGGGGCATGAACCACCGCATCGGCCCAGTCGCCTTCGCGCAAAGCCAGGAGCACGTCTTCTTGGGCAAGGAGTTAGGTCAGCCGCGCGAGTTTGGTGATGCTACGGCAAGCCTGGTTGACGAGGAAGTGCGCGAATTGTTAAACCACCTTGAAGACCGCGGCCGCAAGCTGCTCAAAGAAAACCGCCAAGCGCTGGATGCGCTGGCCTCAGCGCTTGAGGAGCGCGAAACGTTGGAAACCAGCGAGATTCACGAAGTGCTCCAGAGCCTGGTATCAGAAAACGACAATGACACCAGGCCTGAACGCTGAGTTAGCATTACGATCAGCCCAGCGTCTCTGCCGTGACATTGGCAGCGGGTACCTGGGTTGAGTGGTGACGGTTGATGGCACTAAGGACGCCTTTCATTGAGGCACTGGTGATACTCTCATCAGTGCCTACACCGAATACCGCTTTACCATCGATACGCACCTCCACATAAGCGATGGCTTCGGCATCGGCGCCCTGGCCGCGTGAATGTTCGTGGTAGTCGATGATTTCCACGCCGTGCCCGGCAGTGGCCAGCGCTTTAACAAAGGCGGCTAGCGGGCCATTGCCTTCACCGCTGAGCGTTTGCCTTGCGCCATTCTCTTCTACAAGAGCATCCAGTGTCACTTTAGGGCTGTCGGGCTCGGACGACAAACGGTGGCTCACTAACGCAAAGGGCGCGCCTTGCTCCAAGTACTCGTCAGTGAACGCCTGATAAATCATCTGCGAGGTGATTTCTTTACCCGTGCGCTCAGCCACTTCCTGCACCACTTGGCTAAACTCAATGGAAAGCCGACGCGGCAGCTCAATGCCGTGCTCTTGCTCAAGCAAGTAGGACACACCGCCTTTACCCGACTGGCTGTTAACCCGAATCACCGCTTCATAGCTGCGGCCCACATCCAGTGGGTCAATCGGCAGGTAGGGCACATCCCAAACGGCATCAGGGTTGGCGCGGCGATCCGCCATGCCTTTTTTGATTGCATCCTGGTGGGAGCCGGAGAAAGCGGTGAATACCAAATCGCCCACGTAGGGGTGCCGCGGATGCACCGGCAGTTGGTTGCAGTACTCAACTTCGCGCATGATGGGCGTGATATTGGAAAAATCGAGCTGCGGGTGAACGCCCTGTGTGTAAAGGTTCATCGCTAAGGTAACGATATCGACGTTGCCGGTGCGCTCACCGTTGCCAAACAGCGTACCTTCCACACGGTCGGCGCCGGCCATCAGCGTTAACTCGGCGGCGGCTACGCCGGTACCCCGGTCGTTGTGCGGATGAACGCTGACAATGAGATGATCGCGGTTGTTCACGTGGCGGCAGAACCACTCAATTTGATCGGCATAGTTATTAGGTGTGGCGACTTCTACAGTGGCGGGCAGGTTGACGATCATGCGCTTATCGACGCTGGTCCCAAAAGCGTCCATCACCGCTTCGACGATTTCAACGGCGAAGTCCATCTCGGTAGTCGTAAACAGTTCCGGCGAGTACTGAAACGTCCAGTGGGTGTCGGGAGCGGCGTCCATGGCCGCACGAATCTGCGCGGTGGCGTCGGTGGCAATCTTCACGCACTCGGCTTTATCCACGTTGAAAACCACGCGACGGAACATCGGATCGGTGGCGTTATAGACATGGACGATGGCGTTCTTGGCGCCCTTGAGGGCCTCGAAGGTGCGCTCAATCAAGTGCGGACGCGCCTGGGTCAGCACTTGAATAGTCACATCGTCGGGAATCTTATCCTGCTCAATCAGCGAGCGCACAAAATCGAAGTCAGTTTGAGAGGCAGAGGGGAACCCTACTTCGATCTGTTTAAAACCTACGTTGAGCAGCATGTCGAATAAGCGCTGTTTGCGCTCATGGTCCATGGGGTCAATCAGCGACTGATTGCCATCGCGAAGGTCAACGCTGCACCAGATAGGCGACGTTTCAATTCTTCGGCTGGGCCATTGGCGGTCGGGTAAATCAACAGCCACGAAGGGGCGGTACTTTTTGGCTGGGTCAGTCAACATCATGGCGGCTCTCCTAAATCAGTCAGTTGTGGGCTTATCAGTGTGCTTATCGTCCACGTTATTTTGGGTGACGTTGTGATGCCCAGAATGGGGTGGTGAATGCGGCTGAGCAAGCACGCTCTCCATGCGATCAAGCTGGGCGCGCAAATTGCGTACATCGTCGCGCAGCCCCTGCATCTGAGCGACATCACCTTCGTCATTATCCAGGTCAAGTAATGCACTCTCTTTCTGCATAACATCCAATACGATACCGATCATCATATTAAGGAATATAAAAGCAGTGAGAAAAATAAAGGTCAGGTAATAAAGCCAACTCCAGGCATAAACCTCTTGAGTGGCGTACATCACATCCGTCCAATCTTCAAAGGTCGCAATGCGGAACAACGTCAGCATTGATGTCGAAATATTCCCCCATAGAAACTCATCGATATCGGCAAACAAAAAGCTGCCAACGGCCGCGTAAATATAGAAGATGATAAACATCAGCAGCACCACATAGCCCATTCGCGGTATCGACTTCACTAGGGCACTGATCAGCATCTGTAGCTCGGGGATCATCGACACAAGGCGTAACACGCGGAAAATCCGCAGCAACCGTGCCAACAGAACCATTTCTGAGTCATCCATAGGGATCAGACTGGCGGTCACAATCAAAAAGTCGAAAATGTTCCAGCCGCGCTTGAAAAAATCACGCAAGGTGCGCTCAGCGGCCATCCGGATTAAAACCTCCACCAGAAAAAACACGGTGATAGCAATATCCAGATAACGCAGCCATTGCTCGACCCGGGTGGTTTCTTCGTAAGTCTTAGCGCCGATCACCAAGGCCGAGATGACGATAATGGCAATAACCACAGCTTCGAAAAGCTTGTTGGACCGCAGCTTTTCAAAGCGGGCCTGCCAGGTAGTAAAGGGCTCGCTCATGTAACGAAAAATCTCTTAACGGTTGGTTCGGCTAGGGCTAGTCACTTTATACTAAAATTACACACCTGCTACACAAGTGATATCCTGTTGTTCCACCTATTGTATCCTGTGCTGCTAGAACGCCTTCTTAGGCGCCCTATTGGCACCCTTTTGACTTTAAATTTAGCTGCTGGATGGAACCCATGACACTGCTGTGGATAGCCTTGTTGCCTCTGCTGGGCGTACTGGTGCCAGCACTTACCGCAGGGCGCAGGCGTAGTTATTGCTCACTGGCTACGGCCGTGCTGCCCGCTGTCGTCTTAGTGATGACGCTACTTAACGTGCCTGCTTTGCTAGACGGTGAGCAGCTACGTTTTTCGGCCACCTGGATGCCTGAACTGGCGCTCGATTTAGCCTTTCGCCTGGATGGGCTATCGTTGCTGTTCAACCTGCTGATTCTCGGCATTGGCCTGCTGATCATTTTGTATGCCCATTACTATTTAGCCAAAGATGAGCCCTTTGGGCGATTCTACGCTTTTTTGATGCTTTTTATGGCATCAATGGTGGGCATTTCGATGTCCGACAACCTGATTCTGCTCTGGCTATTCTGGGAGTTAACCAGCCTATCCTCTTTCTTACTGATTGGCTTTTGGTCGCACCAGTCAGATGCCCGTAAAGGCGCACGGATGGCGCTCACCGTTACCGGTGCGGGCGGGCTTGCCCTGTTAGCAGGCCTGCTGCTGCTGGGCGATATGGCGGGTAGCTTCAATATGAGCGACGTACTCGCCAGCGGTGACGTCATTCTTGCCGACTCGCGTTACCCACTCATGCTCGGCTTGGTACTGCTGGGTGCGTTTACCAAATCAGCGCAGTTCCCGTTCCACTTTTGGTTGCCCCACGCCATGGCGGCCCCCACGCCGGTATCGGCCTACCTGCATTCTGCCACTATGGTTAAAGCGGGCATTTTCCTGATGGCGCGGCTGCACCCCGCCATTGCGGGTAGTGAGCTGTGGAGCGTGGTGGTCTCTCTGGTCGGCATCGTGACGATGCTGTATGGCGCTTGGTTTGCGCTGATAAAAACCGACCTTAAAGGCATTTTGGCGTTTTCAACCGTCAGTCATTTGGGGTTGATTACCGTGTTGTTGGGCATCGGCAGTCCCATGGCGATTTTGGCCGCGCTGTTTCATATCCTCAACCACGCCACCTTTAAAGCCGCGCTGTTTATGAGCGCCGGTATTATCGATCACGAAACCGGCACACGGGAGCTGAAACAGCTCGGCGGATTGAAAAAAGCCATGCCGGTGACGGCGCTATTAACCACATTGGCGGCGGCCGCCATGGCCGGGGTACCGCTCTTTAATGGTTTCTTATCCAAAGAGATGTTCTTTACCGAGTCGTTAGCGACCCCTGTTTTAGGTGGTCTAAGTTGGCTACTGCCTGCGTTAGCGGCCCTCGGCGGGATTCTCTCAGTGGCTTACTCGCTGCGCTTGGTACACGCTGTGTTTTTCAAACCTGCCCGTGAAGCTCCCCCCAAGACACCCCACGAGCCGCCACATTTGATGCGCCTACCGGTGGAAATATTGGTAGCCCTGTGCGTGATAGTGGGGCTGTTCCCAGCCTTTATGGCAACGGGCTTACTCGACCTTGCCAGCCAGGCAGTGATCGGTAGCCCACTCGATTTCCACCTGGCTATTTGGCACGGCGTGAATCTGCCGCTCATCATGAGTTTGCTCGCCTTTGTGGTAGGCATTGCGCTGTATTGGCGCCATGGCGATGTGCGTCGCTTCACCCAGCAGTTTGCGAAGGTCGATGCCCGGCGTGTTTTTGAGCGTATTCTTGTTGCTATGGGCTATCGCGCCGAGCGGTTTATCGCCGCCCTGGAAGGCAATTCACTACAGCGCTATGTGGGCTGGCTCTGGCTAGGCGCATTAGTCATGGGTGGGGTCGGCCTGGTTCAGATCACTGACTTAACGGGTGCTGCCGGCAACCAAGACATTGATGGCATTCTTATCCTTGGCGCGGGTATGTTGATGTTTGGCGGCGTGGCAACAGCCGCTACCCACCGTTACCGGTTAATTTCGCTGTTGATGCTGTCGGTGGTGGGACTATTTGTAGCGCTGACGTTTGCACGCTTTTCGGCGCCCGATCTAGCGCTGACGCAGCTGTCGGTGGAAGTCGTCACTATGATTCTGCTGATGTTGGCGCTGTTTTTCTTGCCTCAGAAGACCCCGCGCGAATCCAGCCCGCTGCGCAACGTTCGCGACCTGCTCTTAGCCGGCACCCTAGGCTTAGTGGTCGCTAGCCTCAACTACGCGGTCATGACCCGCGAGACGCTGTCGATTTCCAGCTTCTTCATTGAAAACAGCAAGCCTGGCGGTGGCGGCTACAACGTGGTGAACGTTATTTTGGTCGACTTCCGTGGTTTCGATACGCTGGGTGAAATCACCGTGCTAGCTCTGGCGGGCCTTGCCATCTTCAAGCTATTGAACCGCCTGAGATTGTTTATCCCCCACAGCGACGGGGAAGGACGCGTATGGTCGCCTGACCGCTATCCGGCAGTTTTGACCTCAATCGCCATGACGCTATTGCCGCTGGCACTATTAGTCTCTGCGTTTATTTTCTTGCGTGGCCATAACCAGCCTGGCGGCGGTTTTATCGCCGGATTGATTACCGCCGTGGCGCTGATCTTGATATACATGGCGCGGGGCGTCGCCTGGGCGCAAGAGCGGCTGGACTTCCCCTTCCAACCGGTGGCCATCATCGGGGTAGCTATTGCCACACTAACGGGGCTGGGTAGTTGGCTGTTTGGTCATCCCTTCTTAACCTCCGCATTTGGCTACTTCACACTACCGCTGATCGGCACCTTTGAACTGGCGACCGCCCTGCTGTTTGACTTGGGTGTGTACTTAGCGGTGGTCGGCGCGACGCTGATGATTCTTGCTAATCTAGGCAAAGTCACCACCGCCCACCGACCGGTCACTGAAGCGACAGAAAAAGATGCCGATGCGACCGCCGCCTCTTCTACCCCACAGGAGCCTCGCTAATGGAACTGCTTTATGCGATGACCACCGGTGTACTGACCGCCTGTGGCCTTTACTTAACGCTGCGAGGCCGTACTTTTCCAGTCGTTGTTGGCCTCACGCTGCTCTCTTACGCTGTGAATTTGTTTCTGTTCTCGATGGGCGGACTAACCACTGACGGCCCCGCGATTGTGTCGGAGGAAGCGAACTATGCTGACCCGCTACCCCAAGCGCTGGTACTCACCGCGATAGTGATCGGCTTTGCGATGACCGCGTTTGTCGTGATTCTGGCCATGCGAGCGCGTAGCGAAGTGGGCAACGACCATGTCGACGGGAACAAGGAAGACCGAGAATGATGCAGCACCTGATTGTTTTTCCTATTGTGATACCGCTTGTTGCGGGCATATTGCTGCTCTATCAGCGCCAGGGGTTAGTCCGCTATAAACGCGCGGTGAGTGTTACCGCGTCGGTGTTGCTGCTGCTGGCGACGATTAGCTTATTAGGGCAGGCTGCCAGCGGTGATATCAGCTACTACGCCATGGGCGATTGGCAGGCGCCTTTTGGCATTGTGCTGGTGTTAGACAGGCTTTCAGCATTAATGCTGCTGCTAACTGCCGTTCTGGCCGTGGGCGCGGTGGTATTTGCCTGCGCAGGTGACGATGAAAAAGGCAGTAACTTTCACGGCCTGTTTCAGTGGCAGCTGCTGGGCATTAACGGTGCCTTTTTAACCGGCGATTTATTTAACCTCTTTGTATTTTTTGAAGTCCTGCTGCTGGCGTCTTACGCCCTGCTGCTGCACGGTGGTGGCAAAGCGCGCATTCAGGCCAGCGTTCACTACGTGGTACTTAACCTGGCGGGCTCTTCGCTGTTTTTGATTGCAGTGGGCATCCTATATGGCGCCACAGGCACGCTTAACATGGCCGATATGGCGAACCGGGTGGCTGAACTACCGGCAGAGCGCGAGGGGTTAGTGACCGCTGGCGCTCTGATGCTGTTGGTCGTGTTTGGGTTAAAAGCAGCGATTCTGCCGCTCTACTTCTGGCTGCCCAAAGCCTACGCCTCAGCACCTGCACCAGTAGCGGCGCTGTTCGCGATTATGACCAAAGTCGGCATCTACGCCATCCTGCGCGTCTATTCGCTGATTTTCGGCGATAGCGCGGGTGGGCTAGAAGCGTTGGAACAACCCTGGGTATGGTGGTTATCGCTTGGTACCCTGGCGGCCGCTGGCGTTGGCGTGATGGCCGCGCGGGACTTACGCCTGCTGGTGGCTTATCTGGTGCTGGTATCGGTGGGCACGCTGTTGGCGGGTATCGGTTTGCGCTCGCCTCAGGCGGTTTCGGCGCTACTCTACTACTTGATCCACACCACGCTGGTTACCGGTGGCCTATTTCTACTCGCCGAAATGATCGGCCTGCAGCGTGGTAAAGCAGGTACTCGCTTAGTGAAAGGCCGCCCCATGGTGCAAGGCGCAGGACTTGCTGTGCTGTTTTTTGTCGGTGCTATCGCCGTGGCAGGTATTCCGCCGTTTTCCGGCGCTTTCGGCAAAGCGTTAATGATGAATGCCGCCGAGGGAACGCAGCGCCTATGGCTCTGGCCGCTGCTGCTGCTGACCAGCCTGGCTTCGCTGATTGCCCTTTCACGGGCGGGCTCCACGCTATTTTGGCGCAGCCACCGTGGCAATGTCAGCGGTACGCCGTTATCTCGCCGCCAGTGGTTTGGGGCGCTTTGGCTACTTAGCGCGGCGCCGCTGTTAGTGGTATTCGCAGGGCCGGTAAGCAGCTATACGCAGGCAACAGCTGAGCAATTAACCAACCCGCAGGTGCTGATTCGCACACTACTGCCCGATGCTGGAGATGCCCAATGATCCCCCCGCGTTCCTGGCTGCCCACGCCTGTTTTATCGATCTTATTGCTTGTCGTTTGGCTGTTACTGGTACGCAGCTACGCCTTTGGCCAGTTTGTGCTTGGGGGCTCGTTGGCTATTTTAATCCCTCTCCTGACTCACCGCTTTTGGGACGCACGGCCACTGATTGCCAAGCCTTTTGCCCTGCTGCGGTTTATTTTTCGGGTGCTGGGCGACATCATCACCGCCAACTTTGAAGTGGCCTACTTGATTGCCAACCCTTGGCGCAAACTTAAGCCCCACTTTATTGAATACCCACTGATGCTCGAAGAGCGCTTTACCATTACGCTACTGGCCAGCACGATCAGCCTGACCCCTGGCACCGTTTCGGCCAACTTACGATTAGACGGTAAGTCACTGCTGATTCACGCCTTAAATGTAGACGATGAAGAAGCGCTGATTAGCCAGATTCGCGAGCGCTACGAACGTCCGCTCAAGGAGATTTACGAATGTTGAGCATTGCGCTTTACATCACCCTCGCCCTGGTCGTAATGGCGCTCCTGATGAATCTTTATCGACTCACCGTCGGCCCTAGCCTACCCGACCGAGTGCTTGCGCTAGATACTATGTACGTTAACTCGATTGCGCTAATCGTACTGTTGGGGTTGTGGCTTAACAGTAAGACCTATTTCGAATCGGCGCTTTTGATCGCGATGCTAGGTTTTATCAGCACGGTGGCCGTGTGCAAATATATACTGCGCGGAGACATCATCGAATGATGAACATGGGCTATCGAATGATGAATAAAAGTCAGGGGGCACTATGTCAGCCATAGTTGAAGTAATCATTTCGCTGCTGCTGATCGCAGGCGGTATTTTTGTGTTTATCGGCTCGCTGGGCATGGCCCACCTGCGCGATTTTTATATGCGCCTGCACGGCCCCACCAAAGCGACCACGCTAGGCATCGGCTGCATGCTAATCGCGTCGATGCTGTATTTCTGGAGCGTAGACGGTAAACCTGACATTCAAGAACTACTGATTACGCTGTTCTTGTTTATCACCGCTCCGGTCAGCGCTCACCTGCTCGCCAAATCTGGTCTGCACCTGCGTTTAAGGCATGTTGAGAAAACCCTGGGCAAACCGGTAGAGCTAAAATCTGAAGAAGTAGGCGATAAGCCGGTTCCCCACCCAGATAAAGGCCATGGCTGAAAGCGCGGCGATCTCGCTTTATCTTTGCGAGCGAAGCGCGGAAATCTCGGGGTTGGGTTTTGTCATCGCGAAGCGAAGCGTGGCGATCTCGGGGTTGTTTGCCACCGAAGGTTGAGATTGCCGCGTCGCTGCGCTCCTCGCAAGGACATGTAGTGGGTCATAGCGAAGCGCGGCAGTCTCGCTTTGTCTTTGCGAGCGAAGCGCGGCAATCTCGGGTTGGGCTGCGTAGATTGCCGCGTCGCAGGCTCCGCAATGGCATTTCGCGCGGTTGTGCCACAGCAGGATTTACGGCGTTAAGTCCTGCTGACGGTGGCCCAACAGATAGAGCACACCATCAAGGCCTACGGTAGAAATCGCCTGGCGTGCCTGGGCTCGCACCATGGGCTTAGCGCGGAAGGCGACCCCCATGCCCGCCTTGGCGAGCATTTTCAGGTCGTTGGCACCATCGCCCACGGCAATGGTTTGTTCCAGGCTAAAACCTTTACGTAGCGCAATGGTTTCCAGCAGCTCGGCTTTACGTTCGGCATCGACAATCGGTTCACTCACTTCGCCGGTTACCTTGCCATTTTCAATTACCAGCTCGTTGGCGTGAATTTCGTCAAAGCCGAGTTTTTCCTGCAAGTAGCAGGCAAAGTAGGTAAACCCGCCGGAGAGGATCGCGGTGCGGTAGCCCAAGCGCTTGAGATTGGCCATCAGCCGCTCAACCCCCTCCATCAGCGGTAACTCGGCGGCTATCTCGGCCAGCACAGACTCATCCAAACCGGCTAATTTGCTCATCCGCTCGCGAAAGCTCGCCTTAAAATCCAACTCTCCGCGCATAGCACGTTCAGTGACTTCAGCGACTTCGTCGCCCACGCCATGGCGGTGCGCCAGTTCGTCTATCACTTCAGCCTTGATCAGCGTGGAGTCCATATCAAAACAGACCAAACGGGGTTGAACGTGATTGCGAGTATCGGCTTGGATAACCACATCCACGCTTAGTGTTTCGCTGAGTACCAGCGCGGCGTTGCGAACGGCATCGACATCCACCTCACCCAACAGACGATGCTCAATGCAGTCGATACGTTCACCATGCTGTCTGTCGGCAAGGCGCTGAGTGCTCTTCTCCTCAAGACCAAACTGCACCACCAAGGCGTTTACCTGTGCCTGAATCTCCGCGGTCAGTCGCGGCGCTAAAACGGTTAAGATCAAATCACCGCTTTCCATCATTTATTCCCCAGCCTCTAACCGGTCAACTTTTTGGAAGCCGCGGGGCAGCTTGCTGCCGCGACGACCGCGCTCGCCGCGATAATACGCCAGATCATTGGCTTTAAGCGTTAGCTTACGCTTACCGGCATGAATAACGAGGGCATCGCTTGCCTCCAGCACCACAATGCCGGTAACAAACTCTTCCCGACGGGCAGCGCGCGGGCCTGGGATATCGAGCATTTTATTACCTTTGCCTTTGGCCATTTCCGGCAACTGATCCAAGGGGAACAGCAGTAATCGGCCTTCGTTTGAAACCGAGGCAACCCACAGCTCGTCGCCTTCGGGCACCTCAACCGGCGCCATGACATTGCAGCCTTTGGGCAGGCTAAGTACTGATTTACCAGCTTTGTTTTTACCGGTGAGCGTATCAAGCCGCGCCACAAAGCCATAACCGCCGTCGGTGGCAAGCACGAAGCGCCGTTCCAGCGGTGCGAACATCAGGCCCGCCATTTTTGCCCCGGCGGCCACGTTGGCACGCCCGGTGACCGGTTCACCTTGCCCCCGAGCACTGGGTAGGTTGTGCGCCGATAGCGTATAGGCGCGTCCGGTATCATCCAGCAGTACCAGCGGCTGATTGGTTTTACCTTTCGCCGCTAGTTGGAAGCTATCCCCGGCTTTATAGGAGAGCCCTTCAGGGTCAATATCGTGCCCCTTGGCGGCGCGGATCCAGCCTTTATCCGATAGCACCACGGTAATCGGGTCAGCGCCCAGCAACTCCACTTCTGAAAGCGCCTTGGACTCTTCACGCTCGACCAGCGGTGAGCGGCGCTCATCGCCGTGCTCTTTACCCGCCGCACGTATCTCTTTTTCGATCAGCGTGGTAAGTTTGGCTTCGCTGCCTAAAAGCCCCTCTAAATATTTGCGCTCTTTTTCCAACTCGTCCTGCTCGCCGCGAATTTTCATCTCTTCGAGCTTGGCAAGATGGCGCAAGCGCAGCTCTAGAATGGCTTCAGCTTGACGCTCGGAGAGACTAAACGTCGCCATCAGCGAGGCTTTAGGCTCGTCCTCCTCGCGAATAATGCGGATCACTTCGTCCAGATCAAGATAAGCGATCAACAAGCCTTCCAAGATATGCAGCCGGTCTTCGACTTTGCCTAAGCGGTGCTCTAAACGACGGCGCACCGTGCTGCGCCGAAACTGCAGCCACTCACCCAGCATTTCGGGCAGCGGCATCACCCGTGGACGGTCGTCCAGGCCGATCACGTTCATGTTCACCCGCACGTTCTTTTCCAGGTCGGTGGTGGCGAACAGGTGCGCCATCAGCGACTCAACGTCAATGCGGTTCGAGCGCGGCTCAATCACCAGGCGCGTTGGTTCTTCGTGGGTCGACTCATCGCGCAAGTCAGCCACCATGGGCAGCTTTTTGGCCTGCATTTGCGCCGCAATCTGCTCCAATACTTTGGCGCCGCTGACCTGATACGGCACGGCGGTGATCACAATATTGGCTTCTTCGCGGATGTAGCGAGCACGCAGCTTGACCGAGCCACGGCCGGATTCGTAGAGCTTCCGCAGATCCGCAGGCGGGGTAATAATTTCCGCATCGGTAGGGAAATCCGGCGCAGGCACAAATTCTATCAGATCGGTGGTGGTGGCCTTGGGGTTGCGCAGCAGATGGCAGGTAGCTTCGACGATTTCCGAGACGTTATGGGGCGGGATATCAGTGGCCATGCCCACAGCTATCCCCGTGCCGCCGTTGAGCAGCACATGGGGTAATTTAGCTGGCAGTACCAACGGTTCCTGCATGGTGCCGTCAAAGTTGGGCGCCCAATCGACGGTGCCTTGACCCAGCTCGCCGAGCAGCACTTCAGCAAACTTGGAGAGTTTGGCCTCGGTATAGCGCATGGCGGCAAAGGATTTGGGGTCATCGGGGCTACCCCAGTTGCCTTGGCCGTCTACTAGCGGGTAGCGGTAGCTGAAAGGCTGCGCCATGAGCACCATGGCTTCGTAGCAGGCGCTATCGCCATGGGGATGGAATTTACCCAGCACGTCACCGACGGTACGCGCTGACTTTTTGTACTTGGCGTTGGCGTGCAGCGCCAGCTCGCGCATGGCGTAAATAATCCGCCGCTGCACGGGTTTCATACCATCGCCAATGTTAGGCAAGGCGCGGTCGAGAATCACGTACATCGAGTAGTCGAGATACGCTTTTTCGGTGTAGTCGCGCAGGGAGAGTTGTTCTACATCTCCCTCCGCTACTTGAATATCCATGGTCATCGGGGGTTATACCTCAATGTCTGCGAGGTTGCCGTAATCTTCCAGCCATTTTTTGCGATCACTGGCGCGCTTCTTGGCCAGCAGCATATCCATCATTTCCATGGTGCCGTCGCCCTCCGTTAAGGTGAGCTGCACCAGGCGCCTGGTTTCCGTCGACATGGTGGTCTCACGCAGCTGTAGCGGACTCATTTCACCCAAGCCTTTAAAGCGCTGTACGTTAGGCGTGCCGCGTTTGTTGGCCAGTTGCTTGAGAATGGCGGCTTTTTCGCTCTCATCCAGGGCGTAGTGCACTTCTTTACCCAGATCGATACGGTAAAGCGGTGGCATGGCGACATACACATGGCCAGCGTCTACCAGGCTTGGAAAGTGACGCACAAACAGCGCACACAGCAGCGTGGCAATGTGCAGGCCGTCAGAGTCGGCATCAGCGAGAATACAAATCTTGTGATAGCGCAGTTTTTCCAGATCAGCGCTGCCGGGGTCGGCGCCAATAGCGACGGCGATATCGTGCACCTCCTGGGAGCCGTAGATATCGTGGGTTTCCACTTCCCAGGTATTGAGGATTTTACCACGCAGCGGGAGTATCGCCTGAGTTTCGCGGTTACGTGCCTGCTTGGCGCTGCCGCCCGCCGAGTCACCTTCAACCAGAAACAGCTCGCTTTGGGCAGGGTCTTGACCGGAGCAATCCGCCAGCTTGCCGGGCAACGCCGGGCCAGACGTGACCTTTTTACGGGCGACTTTTTTGGCTTTCTTTTGGCGATTCTGCGCCGCACTGATCACCAGCTCGGCAATCGCCTCGGCTTGATCCACGTGGTGGTTCAGCCATAGCGAAAAAGCGTCTTTAACGACCCCGGAAACAAAACCAGCAATCGTACGCGATGACAGCCGCTCTTTGGTTTGCCCGGCAAACTGCGGGTCGAGCATTTTTACCGAAAGCACAAAGGAGGTGCGCTCCCAGAGATCATCAGCGGTGAGCTTGATACCGCGGGGCAACAGGTTGCGGTATTCACAGAATTCGCGAAGCGCGTCTAGCAGCCCCGAGCGAAAACCATTCACATGCGTACCGCCCTGAGGGGTGGGGATCAGGTTAACGTAGCTTTCCATTAGCGCTTCGCCGCCTTCGGGCAGCCATTGGATCGCCCAGTCCACACCGTGCTCATCATCGCTAAAGTGGCCGACGAAAGGCTCCTTGGGCAGCACTTCGTAGCCGTCGGTCGCTTCAACCAAATAGTCGCGCAGGCCATCGGCGAACTCCCACTCGGTTGAGGTACCGTCAGGTTCTACCAGCGTGACTTTTAGCCCTGGGCAGAGCACCGCTTTGGCACGCAGCAGATGCTTCAGCCGAGTTAGTGCTAGCTTGGGGCTGTCGAAGTAGCTTTCGTCCGGCCAGAAACGCACCAGGGTGCCACTTGCGCGCTTGGGGGCTTTGCCGATTTCGTGCAGCTCTTCGACTTTTGCACCGAACTCGAAGGCCATGGCATGGCGGGCGCCATCGCGGGTGACTTCGACATCTAAGCGGCGCGAAAGCGCATTCACCACCGAAACGCCGACGCCGTGCAGGCCGCCCGAAAAGCGGTAGCTGGTGGATGAGAATTTGCCCCCCGAATGAAGCTTGGTAAAGATCAGCTCCACGCCCGATACGCCGTGCTCGGGGTGAAGGTCGATGGGCATACCACGGCCGTTATCCTGCACTTCGATCCCGCCGTCGCTATGCAGCACGACGTTAATCTCGGTGGCATGGCCCGCTAGCGCTTCATCAACGCTGTTATCGATGACTTCCTGAACAAGGTGGTTGGGGCGTGTGGTGTCGGTATACATACCGGGACGCTTACGTACCGGCTCGAGCCCCGACAGGACTTCGATGGAACTCGCGCCGTACTGAGAGGCATCAAACTGGGTCATGTAACGTCGGTTCCCTGAGAAATAGTGCTGGCAAGCCGTGCTGGATACTTAACTTAAATGAGTGAGTGGCGGCTGACAAAGAGGCACAGGATAGCGGAAAAGCAAAAAGCTGTATATCTAGCCATGCTTCATGCTTATGCCAGGGGCGCCGGGGATAGGTCGTAGAGGAGGTCATTTGCCATGGATGGCAAATGTAGCGCCCAAGGATGGGTTCACAGCGCCTCCTCGTAGACCTATCGCCGGGTTAGCCCCGGCTCACTATCTGCTTAATTCACTCATGTTCAGCCGCCCAAAACGCTTCAATCAAGCCCCGGCTGGACGCATCCATACGCGATAGATCGCCCTGGTGATCAATGATTTTCTGGGTATCGGTGGCAATTTTTTTGCCCAGTTCAACGCCCCACTGATCAAACGGGTTGATATCCCAAATCACCGCCTGAACAAAGACTTTATGCTCGTATAGCGCGATAAGCGAACCCAGGGTCGCAGGGGTAAGCTGGTCGAGCAGCACCGTGGTCGAAGGCTGGTTGCCCCGGTAACGTTTGTGCGCTGGCGTTGGGCCGTCTTCTTCCAGGGCATCGTCGCCAAGCATCAGCACGCGCGATTGGGCAAAGCAGTTGGCCAACGCTAGGCGGTGCTGGGTTTTCAGATGGCGACGCGTATCCGGGTCTTCCACTTCGTCATAGCGCTTCAGCGGTGCGATAAAATCGCACACCACCGGCTGGGTGCCTTGGTGCAGCAACTGATAGAACGCGTGCTGAGCGTTGGGACCCAGCTGGCCCCAGAGCACCGGGCAGGTGGAGTAGTTGATCGGCTGGCCTTGGCGGGTGACCGACTTGCCGTTGGATTCCATTTCCAACTGCTCAAGATAGGCGGCGAAATACTCTAACCGCCCGTCATAGGGCAAAATAGAGTGGGCGCGAATATCCAGGAAATTGACGTTCCAAATGCCCGCTAACGCCAGCAGCACGGGCAGATTTTCGGCCATTTCTGCCTTAGCGAAGTGGCGATCCATGGAATGCGCACCGGCTAAAAACGCGCGGAAATTTTCCATCCCCACCACCAGCGCAATCGGCAATCCAATGGTGCCCCATAGCGAGTAGCGTCCGCCTACCCACTCCCAGAAGGTTAACTGGTGGTCGTCAGCAATGCCCCACTCGGCCATTTTTTCTGGGCTCGCCGACACTCCGATAAAATGTTGGCGCACGACTAACTCAGCGCTGATCGGTGTCGCGCCGTGCTGGGTGAGTTGGCTCAATAGCCACTCCCGCGCGGTGTTAGCGTTAGACAGCGTATCAATGGTGGTGAATGACTTAGACGACAGTACAAAGAGGGTAGTTTCAGGGTTCAAGCGGCTGAGATAATCCGCTAACTGGGAGCCGTCCATGGTGGAAGCAAAATGCACCTCTACCGGATGAATATCTTTGGGACGATAATCCGCTAGCGCATGGGTAACCATGAGCGGCCCCAGATCGGAACCACCGACACCCAGATTCACCACGTGCCGAATCGGCTTGCCAGTGGCACCTCGCCACTGGCCGGCATGCAATCGGCCAACCAAGCGCTCCATCTGGGCCAGGCTCTCATGCACAGCCGCAACGATATCGTCACCCTCAACCTCAAGCGTGGCATCGGCGGGCAAACGCAACGCCGTGTGTAACGCTGGGCGATTTTCGCTGACATTCACCCGCTTACCGCTTAGCAGTGCCTCAATGGCGGAAGGCACGCCAGCTTCGCTGGCCAGGGTAAACAGATGTTCCAGCGTATCGTCATCCCAGCGCTGCTTGGAAAGATCCAGCGTCAAGCCCGCCACCTGGCGAGTAAAGCTTTCCCAGCGGGAAGGCTCGGTACCAAACAGTGTTTTCAAGTGAACATGCTGCAGCGTTTCAGCGTGATGTTTCAGCGTCTGCCACGCGGGTAAGGTATCGGGGGTAGCGTTTGATGCTGAGGCCATGTGGCATCTCCAGTGGCGTCGTTCCGTGCAGGGTCTGTTCCGGCATACTGTTCCGGCATACTGTTCTGACTTACTGTTCTGACTTGCTGTTCTGACTTACAAAGGACGCGTAAACTACGCAGCCTTATTATTAATTCTGGTTTGACCATGAGTGATGCATCTTACCGCGACGCTATCTTTTCGACACCCCTAGACAAGGTGGCGAGGTTTTCCTTTGATGAACAGGTCGTCGCGTGCTTCCCCGACATGATTCGTCGTTCGGTGCCCGGCTATGGGCAGATTCTAGGCATGCTGAGCTTAATCGCCCAGCGCCACCTGCGCCACGGCGCCCACGTTTACGATCTGGGCTGTTCGCTGGGCGCCTCGGGGTTGGCCCTTGCTGGCGCGCTGCCCGCCGACGCTTTTCGCTACACCGGGGTAGACCTGTCACCGGCCATGGTCGAACAGGCTCGCCAAACCTTTTTAGAAGAATGCCCGAACCATGCCATGCGCGTGGAAGAAGCCGATATTCGTACTCTCGAGTATGCGCCTTCGGGGATGATCATTCTTAACTTTACGCTTCAGTTTTTGCCCCCCGCCGATCGCGATGCGCTGTTAGCACAGCTATATGACGCACTGGAACCCGGCGGCGTACTCATTCTGTCGGAAAAAACCGTGGATGCCGACGAGCGCGACAACGCTTGGCGAGTGGAGCGTTACCATGACTTCAAGCGCGCCAATGGCTACAGCGATTTAGAAATCAGCCAGAAGCGCACGGCGCTTGAGAATGTGCTGGTGCCGGACACGCTCGAAGCCCTTCACGAACGTCTAAAGCAGGCAGGCTTTCCACGCTCAATGACTTGGTTCCAGTATTTGAACTTCGCCTCACTGATTGCCTTTAAGCCATGAGTATCTGGGTCTTGCTGGCCGCTGGTGCACTGGTTATCTATCTGACTACCGCTTGGTGGCATTCGCGCAAGCCCTTACCCCCTGGCCTTAGCGTCAAAGGCGAGTGGCGTTCGCCGATAGCGCCACGCCTGCTGCTCGACGAGACCTTTGTCGATGCCGACGGCCAGCGCCACTGCAGGCAGCAAATTTTCGACGAAATATTGCGCCTGATCGGACAGGCCGAAAAGCTGGTCGTACTGGATATTTTTCAGTTCAACGACCCCGCTGACGAACGCCACGACTGTCATCGTCAGGTATCGGTGGCGCTGCGCGATGCCCTGCTGGCCCGCAAGCGCCAATGCCCCGAGGTTGAGATCGTGATGATCACCGACCCTATCAACGCCGTCTACGGCGGGCGCGAGCTTGTCCATCATAGTCAGCTGGAAGCGGCTGGCATCCGCATCGCCACCACCGACTTGACTATCGGGCGCGACCCCAACCCCAGTTGGACAGCGCTGTGGCGGTTATGCTTGCGCTGGCTTCCCATCTCGCCGCGCGGCGGCTGGCTACCCAACCCTCTCGGGCCTGGCAAGGTTGGCCTGCGCAGCTACCTAACGCTGCTCAACCTCAACGCCAACCATCGCAAGACCCTCGTGGTTGATGAAGGCGAGCGCTGGACCGCCATCGTCAGCTCCGCCAACGCCGACGACGACAGCAGCGACTACCGCGATGTGGCGCTGCGCGTCTCCGGCGCTATCGCCCTCGACCTGCTTGCCTCCGAGCGCGAGATCGCCGCCCGCAGCGGGGTGACGATCGGCCACGCTCAGCCGCCAGCCGCTGACACCAACGCAAATAGCCGTGCGCCGCGCCTGAGGCTGCTCAGCGAAGGCGCCATCAAACGCGCGCTGCTGGCGATCATTGATGACGCCCGCGCCAGCGAGCAGCTTGATATTGAGGTGCTGTATCTTTCTCACCGCGGCGTCATCACCACCCTGACCAGGGCGGTGGCGCGAGGAGTCGGGGTGCGCGTGCTGCTCGACCCCAACCACCATGCCTTTGGCGTCGCCGGCAGCGGCATCCCCAACCGGCAGGCGGCCAACGACCTTCTCGCCGCCGGCATTCAACTGCGCTGGAGCGCTACCCACGGTGAACAGGCTCACAGTAAGGTGCTGCTACGCCACGCTGGCGATCGCCCTGCGCACCTACTGCTGGGCTCGGCTAACTATACGCGGCGCAGCCTCGACGATCTCAACTTCGAAGCCAATCTTGAGTGGGTCGCCGCGAGCGATGACCCGATAATCGCAACGGCCCAAGCCTCTTTTGAGCGCCACTGGCACAATACCAACGCCGAGTACTACAGTATTGGCCCCGAGGCATACCTCGACGCTTCCCGTCGCCGCTACTGGCAGTATCGACTGATGGAAGCCAGCGGCTGGTGCACTTTTTAGCCATACGTGAGACAGCGAGACACCCATGACCCACCCCCACCGCGAGCTCTACCATGCCTTTATTGACCAGGGCCTGGACACCTGGCTAGCGCGTCTACCGAAACAGCTGGCCCATGGGCTCGACCGCAACCGCCACGGCGACCTGCCCGCCTGGGAAAAGGCCGTCGCCAAACTCCCCGTACTGCCCGGTGGACGTCATGTTCAGTTGGACAGCGATACCGTCACCGTTGACCTCGCCCTTAGCGATAGCCAGCAGCGCCAGTGCTTCAACCTGCTAAGAAAGCTAGCCCCCTGGCGTAAAGGCCCCTTTCAACTAGGCGGCATTCATATTGACACCGAGTGGCGTTCAGACTGGAAGTGGCAACGAGTGGCTCCACACCTGGCGCCGCTAAAATACCGGAAGGTGCTCGACGTTGGTGGTGGCAGCGGCTATCACGCTTGGCGGATGGCGGGCGCGGGCGCAGCCTTTGTGCTGGTAATTGACCCTTCGCCACGCTTCTACTGGCAGTTTCAGGCAGTGCGCCACTTTGTCGGCGATGCCGATGGCGGGCGAACACAATTTTTACCGGTAGGCATTGAAGATGTACCGGAAAACCTGGGCTTTTTCGATACAGTTTTCTCCATGGGGGTGCTCTACCATCGACCTGCCCCGCTGGAACATCTTCAGCAGCTAAAAGCAGCCTTGACGCCCGGCGGCGAGCTGGTGCTGGAAACCCTGGTGGTTGAAGGCGACGAACAAACGGTATTTATGCCCGGAGAACGCTATGCCGCCATGCCCAACGTCTACTTCCTGCCCTCTTCCAAAGCGCTGTGCCACTGGCTGGAACGCTGCGGGTTTACCAACGTGCGCGTGGTAGATGAAGCCGTCACCACGTTAGACGAGCAGCGCTCAACCGAGTGGATGACCTACCAATCACTGGCTGATTTTCTTGACCCCAATGACCGCACCCGCACCATTGAAGGCTACCCAGCACCGCGCCGGGCGGTCATTATCGCTAACAAGCCAGAATAGAAGTTGCCTGCATTCAAACTCAGCGCCGCAAAATCACCAGCCAGCGGCCTAGGTTCATCACGCTGGCCAACGAAGCAGCCACGTAGGTAAAGGCGCAGGCGGTGAGAACGTGGCGGGCGCCAGGCATATCGTAAGGCGGCACGTACTCTTTGAGCAGCGGCAGTGCACGGTTAAAGCTGGCATCAAACTCGACCGGCAGGGTCACTAGGTGCACCAACGCGGCGGTACCAAAACTGATCACCGCCATGGCAATCACAATGGCTAGGCCACCGGGCAGGCGCGTCAACAGGAATAGAAACGGCGCGGCCATCATCAATAGAGCGCCGAGCTTCTCGGCTTTTTGGGCAACGCCCACTAAGCGACTACGGGCCAGTAGCGGCGCATAGCCCTGATGATGCTGAATAGCGTGCCCTACCTCATGAGCAGCCACCGTGACAGCGGTTAGCGAACGCCCATCGTAGTTATCCGGTGAAAGGCGCACGCAACGCGTTTCAGGGTCGTAATGATCGCCAAATTCGGTGCGCTCAACGCTCGCCCCCTCAATGCCTAGTCGGCGCAACAAGTGATCAGCAAGCTCGGCGCCCGTGCCTGGGTAATCATCACGGCCACGGGTATGGCGTTTGAGTACCCATTTAGCCCATACGTTCGGCAGCACAAAAACGGCCAGTGCAAAAATGATCAGCAAAACAACCATGGCGACCTCTAAAGGCGAACAATAGGGTTGGTTTTACCATGAGGGCTGACATGACAACAGCGTTGTTACGCGGGATCGTTGCGGTGATCGTCTACATCGCGTTGAACTGCCGCTAAACCGTGGGCGGAGATATCCCCCTGGGCATGGGCGTGTTCGGCAATCAGCACGCTATCGGCCGCGAGCACTAGCTCGCATTGAATGCCTGCTATCTCATCGCGCAAACGCTGGATCGCCACTTCCCGCTTCGGGTCTTTATCCACACGGCGAATATAAATCGCTTTAATTCGATTTGGGTAGGCTTTGACGATCTCGATATACACCTCGGGATCATGCTGGCCACTATCACCAATCAAAATGCACGGCATATCGCTATAGAGGGTCAGCATTCGGTCGATCAAGTCGCGCTTATGCTCTTCCGCACGGCGCGGCCAAGGTTTGCGCCACGAGATTCCCCACTCGCGTAAAAACAAAATAGGCCCCACGGGAATACGATTAATCTGAAAGAAGGTTTCAAGTATTTCGTAAATCGCCCATGGTCCACGCGACACATACAATATTGGCCGCTCGGCACGCCCATCAATGCCCCGGTGCAGCGCTTGATAGAGCGCTGCCACACCGGGAAAAGCAGTACGACGGTGAGGTTTTTTGACAAATAGGCGATAAAGCATTTTGAGCTTTTCCGCTACGCCAGTGAACATGACAGTGTCATCGATATCACTGATGATCAGCAAATCCGTCTCCGGCGGCGGCACGTAAACTTCGACATGGGTGCGTATTGGCGACTCGCCAGGACAATGCACCAAAATGTCGGCGCGGTGCCAGGAAATATCAATCGGGAGCGGGTCACTGATCGGCAAATGCACATCGAAATAACCATCGCGATCGGTGCTGACACAAAGCTTATTTTCGCCAATATGAACTTCTACATGGGCGTTGGCGAGCCCCTGACGAAAAATCCGCCTCGCCACGTCAGCGGTATCACGTAGCATGCCATGGCGTGGGATTGCTCGACCCAGGGCCGCTTGGCGAAACACCCGGCCCATAACAAATACTTCTCGCTGGGAGCCGTAACCGCGGTAAGGGTGCACCACCATCCCGCCACGGCTACCGTCACCTTTGATGGGTTTGGCAATAATGTGGACAAGCCTTTTAACAAAGCTTGCCCACTGGCGAAGTAGCCCCATCAAGCGTGCTGACCGGAGTGACGCCCTTCTTGAAGCTCTTCGAGTAACTTGGCGTTAAAGGCATCCAAATCTTTCGGCGTACGACTGGTCACAAGACCGCTGTCCACAACAACGGGCTCGTCGACCCACTCAACGCCTGCGTTGCGTAAATCCTGGGCCACGCTGGGCACTGAGGTCATACGGCGGCCTTCAACCACACCCGCATTAATTAAAATCCACGGTGCATGGCAAATAGCCGCCACTGGCTTGCCTGCCTGGAAAAACGCTTTAACAAAGTTTAACGCCTCTTCGTTGGTACGCAGCTCATCCGGGTTAAACAGGCCACCGGGCAGCACCAGCGTGTGATAGTCAGACTCGTTGACATCGGCAAGGGCTTTATCAGCCGCATAGGTGTCACCCCAGTCGGTTTCTGCCCAGGCGCGTATCCCTTTGCCATCAGGTGTGACCACGTGAACCTCGACACCCTCTTTTTGCAGGGCAGCGCGCGGTACGCTCAGCTCAGATTCTTCAAAACCGTTGGTAGCTAAAATAGCCACGCGTTTACCATTGAGTGCTTGCTTCATCATGCTCTCCTTTTCGTGATGATGTACATTCATATCGCACCACAAGTGTGGCGTATACAACAACAGCGTCAAGCTATCCTGCTAACGATACCGATTACCGAATAGAGACTAGCCATTAGCGCCCTAAGCGTTATGCAAAATCTTACCGGTCTCCGCAATATCGTAACCACACAGCTTTTTCGCTTGCTCGGCAAAACGCGCTTGATGAGCAAATACCATCAGCCGCTGTACTGAAGGTTCAAAATAGCTGCGCCGCTGCATAATTAAATCAAAGTGTTCCACGCAAAGTGGAACGAAGGCCAACTGCTGGCGATGGGCGGCAGCTTCTACCCCCAGACCAACATCCGCTTCGCCCTGGCCAATGCTGAGTGCTAAATCATCTTCACTTAAAGAAGCATGCGGCGCCCACTTTATCGCCGAGCGTTCAATGCCTGCTTGTTGTAATAAACAGCTCAGCAACCGCGCTGCTCCGGCGTCAGGCTGGCGGTGTGCGACGCAGACGCCGGATCGTTGTAAATCGCTCAGCCCGGTGATGCCCAGCGGGTTGTTAGCGGGCAAGAGCAGCCCCTGACGGCGCTTTGCCCAGCGCACCATTAATAGGTCACGCATGCCGCTCAAGCCTAGCGCGCCGGGCTCATTGTAGCGTTGGGTGGAAGCATCCAGCAGATGGATACCCGCCAGCATCGCCTTGCCGTCAAGCAACCGCCGAACACCGTCGCCACTGCCTTGGCAGAGCATCGCCAAATCAGAGCCGCTTTCCCGGACCGCCCATTCCAGCAGCGGGTCCTGGCTACCCGCAACCACTAGCGGCACTGATAAACGCTGAGCCTGATCACCTTCCAAATGGTTCAGCACCCATAAATCAATCTGTTGACGGGGAAACAGCAGCTTTCCTGTTACCCGGCTACAGGGAATCTGGCCCTGGCGAACCAAGTCATACACTTTGCGCTCTTTCAGGCGCAGGTAGTCGGCGACTTCCGCAGTGGTCAAATAAGCATGTCGTTCAGTCATCACAATGAGCCTCTTAGCGGTGGTGGTACACCACCAGCAATTTACTGCATAAGACTGCATTAATTTCAGCTAGCAGTGCAATCGGTCATTTTTCGGTACATTATGCCAAATCACACCTAATAACGACGCCAACGCTCAATGCTGACCAGTGACAACGCCTTTGGTACTGCCCTCGCGCTGATCCTAACGATGGATAGCGCGTTAATCTCTATCGTGATGCTCTCGCTACAGGTATCGCTGACGGCAGTGATGGCGGCCAGCCTGATAGCTTTGCCCCTAGGCGCCGCCTTGGCGTTATGGCGTTTTCCCGGGCATAACGCCGTGATTGTCGCCCTTAATGCACTTATGGGCTTACCCCCTGTGGTCGCAGGGCTGTGCGTTTACTTACTGCTTTCACGCGCAGGCCCCTTAGGTGAGTGGGGATTGTTGTTTACCCCCACAGCGATGGTGGTTGCGCAAGTAATTTTGGTACTACCCATTATCGCCGCCCTTACCCGGCAGCAGGTTGAAGCGCTCTACGGCGAGTATGCCGAGCAGCTGAACTCACTGGGGCTTACGCGCCTGCGTATGATCCCCACCCTGCTTTGGGACGCACGCTTTGGGTTGATAACGGTAATTCTAGCGGGCTTTGGTCGCGCCAGCGCCGAGGTGGGCGCGGTAATGATTGTGGGCGGCAATATCGATGGCGTCACCCGCGTGATGACCACCAGCATTGTGCTGGAAACCAGCAAGGGCAATCTCCCCATGGCGCTTGGTTTAGGGATCATTCTGCTTGCCCTGGTCACCCTGATTAATGCTATTGCCCATATGATTGGCGAAACGGCTAAAAGGCGGCTGGGATGAACGCCCATCACACGCCCCCCGTCGCCACTCTTGAACTCGATAACGTGGGCTTTGTGCACCGTGGTAACACGTTGCTCAAGCCAACTACGCTGCGCCTATCAGGTTGCCAGCGAACGCTAATCATGGGTCCGAATGGTGCTGGCAAGAGCCTGTTAATGCGTTTGGCCCACGGCCTGTTGACACCCACCTCTGGCACAGTGCGCTGGCAAGGTGATCAGCCTGCGCAAGCCATGGTTTTCCAACGCCCAGTGCTACTGCGTCGATCTGCGCTGGATAACCTTACCTATGTGCTAGCCATCAGCAAAGTGGCGCCACCAGAACTTAAAGCATTACCTCGGAAAGCGCAGGCGATGAGTGCGCTAGAAAAATTTGGCTTAGCCCATTTGGCCAAACGACCGGCTCGGGTACTTTCCGGGGGCGAGCAGCAGCGTCTAGCGTTAGCGCGGGCTTGGCTGCTTAACCCCCAAGTGCTGTTTTTGGACGAGCCTACCTCCGCGCTAGACCCCGCTGCCATCAAAGCCGTTGAAGATGCGGTACTTGAGTTTCACCATCGCGGCACACGCATCATTATGACCACCCATGATTTGCATCAGGCGCGGCGCTTAGCGGATGACGTGCTATTTTTGCATAACAACGAATTACTCGAACACACACCGGCTAGACACTTTTTTACCGCCCCCACTTCACGCGAAGCGGGGGCGTTTATTCGGGGCGAACTGGTTTGGTAGCCCTGGGACCACGAGCAAGGAGCGAGAAATGAACAAGACTACCGCATTATTAACCGCAGGCGCCCTGGGGCTGACTTGCAGCGGCACACTGATGGCTGCCGATGACTACATCACCCTGGCCTCAACCACGTCGACCGAAAACTCAGGTTTGTTCGATGCCATTATCCCGACCTTCACTGAAAAGACAGGTATTGAGGTACACGTGGTGGCCGTGGGTACTGGCCAGGCATTTGAAATTGCCCGCCGTGGCGATGCCGACAGCCTACTGGTTCACGATACCGCTGGCGAAGAGCAGTTTGTAGCCGATGGCTACGCCACTGAACGCCTGGATGTGATGTACAACGATTTCGTCATTGTTGGCCCCAGCAGTGACCCTGCGGGCATCAGCGATAGCGAAACCGTTATTGATGCCATGCAGCATATTGCTGAAAGCGAGTCGCCCTTCGCCTCAAGGGGTGACGATAGCGGCACTAATCGCGCGGAATTGCGCTTGTGGGAAGATGCGGGCGTTACGCCACAGGGTGAGTGGTACCGCGAGTTGGGCAGCGGCATGGGCCCCACGCTAAACACCGCCGCGGGCATGGATGCCTATGCCATGACCGACCGTGCCACCTGGGTCGCCTTTGACAACCCGCAAGACTTAACGCTGTTGTTTGAAGGCGATGAAGCGCTATTCAATCAATATGGCAGCCTATTGCTATCGGCAGAGCGTCACCCGCACTTGAAGCACGACCTCGCCGCCCAGTGGCACGAGTGGCTGGTTTCTGAGCAGGGCCAGCAAGCGATTGCGGATTTTGAGGTAGATGGTCAGCAGCTGTTTTTCCCTAACGCTGAGTAATATTTCAACTCATCCAAAAAAACGGCACGCCTTCAAGGCGTGCCGTTGTGCTTTGTGCTGCAGTGGGTGCACCCAAGCTTTTTAGCGGTTAAATAAGCCGCTAATATCTTTAGCTTCCCAGTGGGGGAAATGCTTACGTACCAGGGCATTTAGATCCTGCTCAAACGCTGCCCAGTCGGTAGCATTCGAAGTACTGCCTGGCGCGCTTGCTGTACCGCGAATCATGCCGGCACCCACGGTCACGTTGGTTAGCCGGTCAACGATAATAAAGCTCCCGGTGCCTGGGCTGGTGCGATAATTATCGACAGGAATAGCGGCGGTCAACTCCACGTCACAGCGAGCAATCGCATTGAGCCCTAGCGAGTGAGTGGGATGTTTCTCCAGGGTATTAACATCAATTTGGTAATTAATCGCACTGACTTGGCCGGAAAGATCCCGCGTGGCGAGTTTAAAATCAAACAATTTACCCGGCGTTAACACCTCCTCATGCATCCAAACAATATCGGCTTGAAAGGTATTCGAAAGCGGTAGTTCGCTATCCGCCGCTACCAGCCAGTCGCCGCGGGAGATATCGATTTCATCTTCCAGAGTTACTGTAATGGCTTGGCCTGGATAAGCCGCCGTCAGGTCGCCGTCAAAAGTGACTACCCGTGCAACCCGCGAGGTTTTACCCGACGGCAGTACTTTAACGGCTTGGCCTGGGCGCAACACACCCGCTGCTAAGGTGCCGCAATAACCGCGAAAATCAAGGTTCGGACGGTTCACGTACTGTACCGGTAAGCGCAGATCGCTTAGATTCTGGTCGCGGGTAATTTCGACGCTTTCCAATAGTTCGATCAGCGTCTGACCTTCATAATCGGGGGTAAAATACCAGGGCGTTTGTTCGCTGGGATTGACCACGTTGTCGCCATTCAGCGCCGACATGGGCACAAAGCGAATATCCGGCGCCTTCAGGTTTTCAGCAAACGCTTGGTATTCGGCAACGATTTCATTGAAGCGCTGCTCGGAGAAATCCACCAGATCCATCTTATTGACTGCAATCACCAAGTGCTGAATACCCAACAGGTCGGCAATAAAGCTATGGCGACGAGTCTGGGTCTGCACGCCATAGCGGGCGTCGATCAGGATAATCGCCAGGCTGGCCGTTGAAGCGCCCGTGGCCATGTTGCGGGTGTACTGCTCGTGCCCTGGGGTATCGGCGATAATAAACTTGCGCTTATCGGTGGAGAAAAAGCGGTACGCCACATCAATGGTAATGCCCTGCTCGCGTTCCGACTGCAGGCCATCCACCAACAGCGCCAAGTCAACGGTATCACCGGTGGTGCCGCTAGTTTTAGAAGCCTGCGTGATCGCTGCCAGCTGATCTTCAAAGATCATTTTCGAGTCGTGGAGCAGACGGCCAATCAGCGTCGATTTACCGTCGTCGACGCTGCCGCAGGTAATAAAACGCAGCAGGTCTTTGTTTTCATGCTCGTGCAGGTATTCTTCGATATTGTCGGCGATTAAAGTAGATTGATGAGACATATTAAAAATAGCCCTCGCGCTTTTTCTTCTCCATCGAACCCACTTGATCGCGGTCAATGGCACGGCCACTGCGCTCGCTGGTACGGGTCAGCAGCATCTCTTGGATAATTTCTGGAAGCGTTGCCGCTTCGGATTCTACTGCGCCGGTCAGTGGGTAGCAGCCCAGGGTTCTAAACCGCACCGACTTTTCTTCCGGCACTTCACCAGGCGCTAACGGCAAGCGGTCGTCATCGACCATTACCTGCATACCGTCGCGCTCAACGACCGGGCGCTTGGCCGAGTAGTAGAGCGGCACAATGGGGATCGACTCTAAATAAATGTACTGCCAGATATCCAGCTCGGTCCAGTTGGAGAGCGGGAACACGCGAATAGACTCACCTTTGTTAACCTTGGCGTTATACACGTTCCACAGCTCAGGGCGCTGATTCTTGGGATCCCAGCGGTGATATTTGTCGCGGAACGAATAAACACGCTCCTTAGCCCGCGTGGCCTCTTCATCCCGACGGGCACCACCAAAAGCCGCGTCAAACCCGTATTTATCCAGCGCCTGCTTGAGCGCCTGGGTTTTCATGATGTCGGTGTATTTGGCACTGCCGTGATCGAAGGGGTTGATATTGGCGGCTCGCCCCTCTTCATTGGTATGCACGATCAGCTCCATACCCGCCTCTTTGGCCATGCGGTTGCGGAACTCAATCATCTCGCGAAACTTCCACGTGGTGTCCACATGCAGCAGCGGGAATGGTGGGGTGCCGGGATAAAAGGCTTTACGCGCCAGATGCAGCATTACCGACGAGTCTTTGCCGATGGAGTACATCATCACCGGGTTGGAAAACTCGGCGGCGACTTCACGAATAATATGAATAGACTCGGCTTCTAACTGCTTGAGGTGGGTCAAGCGCGCCGCATCAGGAGCGCTTGGTGCCTCTCGCTGCGACGCTGAAGAAACAGTAGACAATTGGGTCATGGCCCCTTACCTCACAAAAACAAGCTCGTCACACAGGCTAAGAGCAGTGTACGTACTAGAAATATACATTTTAATAGAGGTAGGGTAACGCCAAGCTGATAATAACCCAAAAGAATTAATAACTATCTTTTTATTCCTAAATCACCTATCTAAAATCATCTATCTAAAATCATCTATCTAAAATCAATAATGCGATAGGCCTATTAATCAATACGCTCAATCCAGCTCTGCCACTCACTGCCCAGCGTATCGCTCCACGCTAAATCGATAACCCGATAGCCAGGCCGGGAAGTTTCATCAATAGCAAACTGCTCGGCACCGGGCAGAAACTGATCCGCTATCGCCGGGCAGCCATAAACATCAATAGTCGCTTCACCTACGCTGTGTTGTTCGGCGTAAGCTTGATGAACGTGACCAAACAGAATGATCTTAACGTGCGGGTGTTTACCTAGCCGCTGCCAAAACGCGTCGCGGTCTTGCAGGCCAATGGCATCCATCCACGCTGCCCCAACGTCTACCGGCGGGTGATGCATCGCGATCAGCGTGGGGCGATCGTCTGCTTTTAGTTGCTCATCAAGCAAAGCTAGCTGTTCGCTGCCCAGCGACCCAAACGGTTTGCCCTCCACCTGGGTTTTAAGCAGCAGGAAGCGCCACGAACCCACGTCCACTTGATCGACCAGCGGGCGTTCAGCCGCCATCAACTCAGGCTGGTCGTGATTACCCGGCAGCCAGTGCCAGGGGCAAGCCAGTGGCTCTAGCGCCTGTACAGCCAAGGCGTAGGAAGCGGCGGATTCGTCTTGGCTAATATCACCGGTAAACAGCACGATATCGGGCTGTTCAGCGACAACAGCACTCAGCACTTGCTGAAACTGACGCCAAGGCACACCCGCACGGGAACGCATTTGGGTATCCGCATAGAGATGGGCGTCGGTAATTTGAACCACACGCATTAAGGCGCCTCCGACGCATAGTGGACGTGACCGTGAGCAAGGCCATGCGCTAACCACTCGCCTAAGAAACGGTTGAGCTGAAGCTTTTCATCCGGCTGATGCATACGCGCATTGGGGTAGCGGTAGCGGCCATTAAAATGACGCTCGCGCTGAAAATCGGTCACCTCCGCCATACGCACATCGTGATACAGGTGCACGCGCATACGAGGCCCTTCCAACACTGTATCGAGCGGACCGGTTTGGGAGATATCCACCATAGTGGTATAAGGCGCCTGCTCGTGAATATAAAGCTGCAAATCACCAAAATGCTGTTTATTACCACGCAGGGCGATCTCACGGCGCTGGCCGGCCTCCATATCGCCCACCAAGCGCACCAAACGTAAATAGTTGGCGCTGCACTCCCCTTGGAGCGATTTTAAATCGGTGACATAGGCCGTTCTCGCCATGATCACTCCTCGTCTGTTTCGCTTTGCGTTAACGCTCGCTGAGAGGCGGCGCGTAATGAAGCTCGCTGGCTATTCAGCCAATGTAGACCAATTAAACACATGGCGTTGTCGAGCCGCCCTTGCGTTAAGAGTTCCCAAGCGTTGGCAAACGGCATGACATGAACACGAATATCCTCGTGTTCTTCGTCTAAGCCGTGAATCCCTCCTAGCCCCTGGGTATCTACCAAACCACAAAATAGGGTGACTTGCTCGTTACAAGCCCCGGGGCTTGGGTAGTAGGTGTGAAGTTTGGTCAGCTCGGCGACTTTACAACCCGCTTCTTCCCAAGCTTCACGACGCGCCACATCTTCCAACGACTCGCCGTCCTCCACCAAACCGGCCACAAGCTCAAGTTTCCAAGGCGACACGCTGTCGTCAATGGCGCCGGCTCGAAACTGCTCAATCAGCACCAGTAAGTCGCGTTCGGGGTCATAAAGCAGCACACCCACCGCATCAAAGCGGCTGTGTACTTCGCGGCGGATGGGTTCGCTCCAACCACCTTCAAATAGCCGGTGGCGCAACTCTAGAGCTTCGAGGCGGAAAAACCCCTGATGCAGCGTTTCTCGCTTAAACAGATCGACATCGTCGCGGTTTAAAAGCGGGACGCTAAGCGCCGTGCCGCGAAAAGGCGCATGTCGAAAAGTGTCGTTCTTGGGGGTAGACGCCATGGGGCACTCCCGGTGGTGATAATCGCTACATTATCAATGCTTGTCACCGGGAATGCCAATTCAGTCGACGGACTACAGCTGGTCGAGCAACGCCTGGGCATCACCGCGCAGCGCTTCGTCTGAGGCTTGACGGCTATCGCGGGCAGTACCCTGAACCGCCCGCTTTGCATGCTCGCGAGCAGCTTGTTCGTTGCCTTCTTCTGCTAGGAAAGCGGCATAATAATAGTTCACGTCAATGCCATCGGGGCGGATTTCCAAGGCACGCTGGAACATGCGTTCAGCGGTATCGCTATTACCAAAACCGAGTGGCCGCCCTGGAGCACGATCATAAAGTGCGCCTAGCGTCACGTAGGCTGAGCCGTTCAGGCCCCGTGGGTCTAATTCAATCGCTTTTTCTAGCACATCACGCGCATCACCGGCCGTTCCCAGGGCGCCTAAACCACCTCGCTCGCGGGCATAGGACGCTAAAATAATACCCTGCCAAACAAGTACGTCAGCTTCGTCGCTGTGTTGCTCAGCCAACTGCTCAACTTCACCGACCAACGACTTGAGCGTGCTTTCCCGCTCATTAACGGGCATCTCCGTCACGGTGTACTCCCAGCGGTTTTTGAGTGAGAAAAGCTCACCCTCAAAGGCGCTAGCGGTAAGCGGCAACAGCGCCAGCGTGCTGCCGATAGCAGTGGCGACCAGCAAGCGTGACAACGAAAGGCGTGAAAAAGAAAGCGTTCGCATAGTGTCTCCTCAATTATTGTTGTCTTGCGTAGACCTGCGAATAGCGGGCCTTTCACTAATATAGCAAAAAATATAACGAACGTTTGAATGATTCGCCAAACGTATGTTGTTTGGTATGCTTCCCGCAATTGACGTAAGGTGGTGGGCTCAAGACCTAATAGGGAAACGGTAATGAAAGGCCGCAATATGACCCGCTGGCGCGATCCAGCAAAAGATCCGCGTCAAGCCCCTAAGAGCAACCTGATTACACCTGAAGGGGCGGCACGTCTGCGCGCTATTTTGGATCACCTATCACGGGTGAAACGCCCTGCTATTTCAGAGAAGGTTGGCGAAGCGGCTGCCCAGGGCGATCGCAGTGAAAACGCCGATTACACCTATAACAAGAAAGAGCTAAATCGCATCATTGCGCGCATTACTTACTTAACAAAGCGTTTGGACGAGCTGCAAACCGTTGATCGCCTGCCCGCCGACACCAGCAAGGTGTTTTTCGGCGCTTATGTCAGCCTAGAAGATGAAAACGGCGAACAGGTAAAGCTCAGGGTGGTTGGCCACGACGAAATCGACACCCAAAAGCGCTGGATCAGCATCGATGCCCCCATGGCCAAAGCGTTACTGGGCAAACAGGTGGGCGATGAAGCCAAAGTGCTGACGCCTAACGGCGATACGTTTTATACCATTACTGCCATCGATTACACCGGCTAGTCATTAACCCTACAATCCCACTCTTCTAGCGTCCTAGCGACTACTTTATTAGCGCTTAGTCCTCCAGAGAATAGTCCACCGTGGTGACAACCCGCACGCGCTTGGTTTGCGGCGTATAGCTATCCATGTCATCAATGGAAAAGTAGCCTTGGGTGGCGTGGCGGATCTGGCCCACTTGGCTACCGGAATCCTCGGCGAATTGCTGGGCAGCGTTGCGCGCATCCGCCGTTGCCGCCGCAATCATTTCGGGTTTAATCGCCTCCAGGTCAGTAAACAAAAATTCCGTGCGGTATTCGTAGCTGGGCGAGAGCAGTACGCCCTCACGCACCAGCGAAGTCGCGCTAGGGATCGCTTCGATCACGCCTTCAACATCGGGTGAGCGCAGCAGCAAGGTCGCCTCTGCGCGGTAACGCTCGTCTGGGCGCTGGCCGCCATATTGGTTGCTGAATTGATCGGTGATCCGCGGCGGTGTAGAGCTAACATGTTCAGCGGCGAAGCCTTGAGCCTCAAGAAAGTCACGAATCGATTGCTCGTCGTTGGACAACTGTTGCTCAAGGTCGCTCAAACTATTGGCGCTAACGCTGTAGTTGAACGGCCACAGCACCAAGTCTGCCGCCACCTCTCGCTCGGCCAGGCCGCGCACCGTCACGCTTCGCGAAGACTGCTGCCATACTTCCGCAGCGCCTTTGATATAACTACCGCTCCAAACCAGCCCCAACGCCAGCAGCCCACCCAGCAAAACCGCACTTCCCAGTAACGTTGTATTACGCATACTTCCCGCCATTTTGGTTCCTCCACCCTCGGTCGCTTAAATCGCTTAATGCTTATTTAGCATCATAGCCGTGAAACTTCAGCGCGTCGGCGAAGGATTGAGAAAGGTTTGAGGAAAAGTATGCGGCTAACGCTTACATCAATCCGTTTAGAGCTATTTGCTTAAGCCGCACTATAGCGAGACACCGCGTTTCCACGGAATGAAGTCCAGCTGGGAGAGACGCACCGCCTTGGTCACATAACGGCCTGAAGCCGTGTCGATACATAAGCGCAGCAACTGATCGGCCAGCTCAGCGATATCGGCTTCGCCACGAATGATCGGGCCCGCATCAAAATCGATCACATCGCTCATCCGGCGCGCCAGCTCGCTATTACTGGCAATTTTGATGACCGGCGCCACGGGGTTTCCGGTAGGCGTGCCTAAGCCAGTAGTAAACAACACGAGATTGGCCCCGGAACCCACCAGACCCGTCGTGGATTCAACGTCGTTGCCAGGCGTGCACAGCAGGTTAAGGCCTTTGCGGGTCATGGGTTCTGTGTAATCGAGCACATCGACCACGGGGCTATCGCCACCCTTCTTAGCAGCCCCTGCTGATTTCATGGCATCGGTAATCAAACCGTCACGGACATTACCAGGCGACGGGTTCATGGAGAAATCTGCCCCCACGGCGTGGGCGTGACGCTGATACGCCGCCATTAACGCGGTAAACCGCTCAGCCACCTGCGAGTCACGGCAGCGGGCGAGCAACTCGTGCTCAACACCGCATAGTTCGGGAAACTCGCTCAAAATGCCGCTGCCACCCAACGCTACCAAGCGATCTACCACTGCCCCTACCACTGGATTGGCGGAAAGCCCGGAAAAACCATCCGAGCCGCCGCACTCAACGCCAAGGGTCAACTCAGAGAGCGGTGCTGGTTGCCGTGTGACCTGATTGGCCTGTTTAAGGCCATCAAAAATTGTCGTCAGCGCATCACGAATCAATTCTTCTTCGCTGGCAGTCTGTTGCTGTTCAAAATAACTAACGGGCTTATGACCGTTCGGGTCACGGGCATTGATCGCCTCTTGTAACATCGTGATCTGCGCTTTCTGGCAACCCAGACTGAGCACCGTGGCGCCTGCCACATTGGGATGACAGATGTATCCTGCGAGTAGATGGCAGAGCGCGCCAGCATCGCCATCCGTTCCACCGCAACCCAACTGATGCACTAGAAAGCGGACGCCATCCACATTGGGAAATAGCTGCTCACCTGCCGGCAGTGCCGATTCAGCGGCGTCGTCACCGTGCAGTAGCTGCCGTGCCATGCGCTTGTAGTCATAAAAAGGGTCATCCCCCAGCGCGTCCGCCACGCACTGTCGCAACACTTCGATATTGCGATTTTCGCAAAATACTAAAGGCACTACTAACCAGACATTACTTGTACCTACTCGGCCATCCGGCCGGTGGTAGCCTTCAAACGTCGTCTGCTCGAACGCGCTCACATCGGGGGGCTGCCATGTTTTTTGTTGAGTGCTGGCGGGTAAATCTTCCGTCGAGTGAACCAGATTTTCAGTGGTGATGGCGCCGCCCGCGGCAATCGGCTGCGTCACTTTCCCCACCCGCACACCATACATAATGACCATATCGCCGACGGCCATATCGCCGAGTGCGAACTTATGCTTATGGCGAACAGGGCCAGGGAGGGAAACGTTGATGCCCTGATCCTCAATCACCGTGCCAGCAGGTAAGTCAGTCAACGCGACGCGGACATTGTCCAGGGCATGAACCCGCAGCGTCAGGTGGGGTGTTTGGCTAGCAATCAAGTCGCTCATGGGTGCACCTCGTCAGCATCGATGGAGATCATCGCTTTGATGACCTGGTTAGCGGGGTCACACCACTGGGGCATTTGCGTAGGCACTTCGGCGAGAGGGGCACGATGCGTAATCATTGCTTTAGCGTTGATGCCCCCACTTTCCATCAGCGAGACCACGCAGTCAAAATCTTCGCGAGCGGCATTACGACTACCGATAAGCGTCAATTCTTTCTTGTGGAAGTCAGGGTCGCTAAAGGTAATGTCGGCTTTCACCACGCTAACCAGCACATAGCGCCCGCCATGGCCGACAAGATTGAAGCCCGCTTCCATGGCGCGCGGGCTGCCGGTTGCATCGAACACGACATCCGCTAGCGCCCCACCGTTCAGGTCGCTTATCAGGGCCGCAACATCGACGTCCTCTGGGTTTGCTATCGCATCGGCGCCCAGGACATCGCGGCAAAACGTTAGCCTGGCGGCGTTGGTGTCCACCATCAAAGTGCGTGCGCCTTGGCTTTTGGCTACTTGGAGAATACCCATACCAATAGGACCCGCCCCGACGACAACCACCCACTCATCGGCTTGAAGCTGGCTACGCCTTACCGCGTGGGCACCAATCGCCATGCATTCCACCAGCGCTAACTGATCAATACTTAGGGTGTCCGATACTACTAGGTGGTCGACGGGGACAGCCAGGTACTCGGCCATGCCGCCGTCCTGGTGCACACCAATCACCTGCATGTTCTGGCAGCAGTTGGTTTTATGCTGCAAGCAGGCGCGGCACTCGCCGCAATGTAGGTAAGGAATAACGTAAACTTGCTTGCCAATTAGGTGCTGGTCTTGTTCATCAGAGACTTCTACGATCTCACCGGCCAGCTCATGGCCTAATACTCGGGGGTATTCAAAATAGGGCTGGTTACCACCGTAAGCATGAATATCGGTTCCACAGATGCCGATGCGACGAATCTTCACCACGGCATGCCCAGGGGCACATTGAGGTCTGCTAGTGTCACGCAGCTCAATATGATGGGGTTTTGAACAGACAAGCACTTGCATTAGTGCGCTCCTCTTAGCCGTCATTAGGCCTGCACGACGCCCTGGCTCTGCTCACCCAAACCCTCAATGCCTAGCCGCATTTGTTGACCATTACGGAGATAAACCGATGGTTTCTGGGCCATCCCCACGCCGGGCGGCGTGCCGGTCGAGATCACATCGCCAGGCTGCAGGCTCATGAAGCGGCTTAGATAGCTGATGAGAAAAGGTACCTGATACACCATGGTGCACGTATTGCCATCCTGGTAACGCTTGCCGTCAACCTCAAGCCACATACTCAATTGGTGCGGGTCAGCGACTTCATCGCGGGTTACCAGCCAGGGGCCCAGAGGCCCAAACGTGTCGCAGCCTTTGCCTTTATCCCAACTGCCGCTGCGCTCCAACTGAAACTCGCGTTCAGAGACATCATTCACCACGCAGAACCCTGCCACATGCGACATGGCGTCGGCTTCATCAATGTAACGGCCGCCCTTGCCGACAATCACCCCCAGCTCTACTTCCCAATCGGTCTTCTTGGAGCCGCGGGGAATTTCAACATCGTCATTGGGGCCGCAGATGGCGCTGGTCCACTTGTTAAAAATAACTGGCTCGGGCGGGACTTCGGCACCGGTTTCCGCGGCGTGATCGGAATAGTTGAGGCCAATGCAAATAAACTTGCCTACCTGACCCACGCAAGGCCCCAGGCGCACATCAGCCGCAACTTCCGGCAATGAGGATAAATCCATATCGCCAAGCTTCTGTAACGCCTCGTCACTCAATACCGTACCGGCAATATCATCCACGACCGCGGAAAGATCGCGTCGCTTACCCTGATTATCTAGAATGCCCGGCTTTTCCTGACCTGGCTGACCAAAACGTAAAAGTTTCATAGCGCTACACCTTATAAAGCTATTAATTTGAAATTATTAATATAAAGCAATCAATTTAACGTCATCAATTTGCCCAGCCGCCATCAATCAATTGTGTGGTGCCGGTAATAAACTGCGACTCATCGCAGGCCAAGAAAGTCGCCAGGGCCGCCACTTCTTCCACTCGCCCTAGCCGCCCCATGGGCTGGCGTGCGATGAAAGACGCCAGCACCTCGGCATCGCTGCGTCCTTCTTTACGTGCCTGCTCAGCGATACGCTGTTTCAGGGAGGGCGACTCGACGGTACCCGGGCAAATTGCATTGCAGCGAATGCCTTGGGTCATAAAGTCAGCAGCGATTGACTTGGTCAGCCCGATTACTGCCGCTTTAGAGGTGCCGTAAGCGCAGCGATTGGGAACCCCTTTCACGCTCGATGCCAGAGAGGCCATATTAATAATGCTGCCGCTCCCGTTTGCCAACATACCGGGTAAAAAAGCCTGCAGCGTATGAAACATCGAAGTAACATTCAGCTCCATCGATCGCTGCCAAGTCGCCGCGTCGCATTCGAGCACCGTGCCTCCCGGCACCATACCCGCGCAGTTGAACAGTATGTCCAGGTTAGGTAGCGAGCTGGCCAACTCATGAATCGCGTGGCTATCGGTGACATCCAGGCGATACGCTTCAACACCCGTCACACCTTCTAACGCGGCAATATCAATGTCAGTGGCAAATACGCGCGCGCCTTCAGCAACGAAGCGCTCAGCGCTGGCACGCCCAATGCCGTTCGCAGCGGCGGTAATCAGTGCAGTTTTGTTTTTAAGTCTCATGCTGTAGCACTTCCCTAATAACGATGGCTTACCCAATCGCTATGGCAGCCAGTTAACAAGCGTGGGAACATACGTTAGGTCAAAACATCCAATCATCCAATGGCCTGACCAATGAACCGAGTATGGTCGAGAGACTTTGATCCTGGCAAGCCTTAGAAAGCCAAATAATGGCTTTTAGAGATGAACTTTAGTCGTCATCAACGTTAGTCAAAGATCACCACTGAAACGGATAGGAAATACGACGAATGCCGATTCAAACCATCCGCCCACAGCGACTCTATCGCCAAATTGCGGATCAGTTGCAGCAGTTAATTAATGATGGAGAGTTCCCGCCTGGAACGCTTTTACCCCCTGAACGAGAGCTTGCCCACTCACTGGGAGTTAGCCGTGCTTCGGTGAGAGAAGCGTTGATTGCGCTAGAGGTGGTTGGACAGGTCGCCGTCAAGGTCGGCCATGGTGTCATCGTGCTTGAGTCTCGCGCCACCTCCATGGAGCCAGTCATGCGCGCGGCGGCACGGACCGAGCCCTGGGCACTCGACCCAGAGTTCGAGAGTGAAATTGAGCTCAACCTAGACGAAGAAATTCCGCCCTTTTCACTTCTGCAGACGCGCCGCTACCTAGAGCCGGAGATTGCCGCGCTGGCGGCCATAAACGCCAGCGAAGAAGACATGAGAGCGATCCGTTTGGCTTTTGAGCGAAATGTTGCTGACAACGCCAATGGCGGCCGCAACTGCGCCGGGGATCGACTGCTGCATATCCGTATCGCCGAGGCCTCCGGCAATGCGGCCTACGCCCTGTTGATTAAACATTTGCTCGGCCACCAGTACGGTGCCATGTTCCGTCGCCTCCAGGCGCTATTTATGGAAACGGATATGCCGCAGCGCTCGCAAAGCGACCACGCATTAATCGTTGAAGCCATTGAGGCGCGCGACCCCGCTGCCGCTCGTCGTGCGATGGAAAAACATCTGGATCATGTACTCAGCGTTTTCTTTGCGACGTAAATGACGCTTAAAAGCCAACACCTTAGCGAGTTGGTTTAGTCGCCGCGTAAACCTTGAAGCGGCGATTATCTGCGAGGGTTTGAAAGTCCTGAAACGCACGCTGCAGGTGATCGGGATAAGGCAAGAAGCCATTGGCGACAATCACCAACCGCCCACCCGTATTGAGATGCTCCGGCGCTGCGCTGATCAAGCGCTGACTAGGCCCGTAGCTGATATCGCGCTCTTTATGGAAAGGCGGATTGCTAACAATCCAGTCAAACTGCTCGCCTTCTAACGCGCTAAATACATTACTAAGAAGTACGCGGCCTTCCAGCCCATTGGCTGCCAAGGTGCGTTTACAGGCCTCTACCGCAAAAGCGCTGATGTCCACAGCAGTCACATGATGGCCGCGCTGAGCCAACCAGGCGCTGATGATGCCGTCGCCACAGCCCATATCCAACACCTTGAGCGGCTTTTTCGGCAAGCTAGCCTCAATGCACTCAAGCATGATCAGCGTGCCCTCGTCGATTTTGCCATGACCAAACACGCCGGGATGACTGACCAGCGTCAGCCCGGTGGCCTCGACGTTCTGCCACGCGCTATTACTGGCCCTATTTCCACTGGCTAAGTCCAGCGCAACGGTTCGGGCGGCGAACAGCGAACAGCGCCGCGCGTTGTCGCGCTTATCCCAAGGCATGCCCAACTCGTCCAGCATCTTGGGAACGCGCTTAATGCCGCCTTGATGCTCACCGACAATTTCAATCGGTGTCCCTTCAGGTAGTTGCTCGCATAACCACTTGAGCCACCAAATACCTAATTGATGCGCTTTGGGCCAAAACAGCACAATTTCTTTACCTAGCGCTTCGCCCGCTGCTGAATCAAATGGCGTTAGGGCTTGCTTGCCTTTAGCGGCCCACTCATCCAGAACGTCCTGGTCACCGCTCACCACCCCTGCCGATTGGTCAATAAGCCAGCTATCGACTGGCGGGCCAACGACCCACAGCACTGCATAGTTATCCTTTTGGCGTTCTAACAGCTGGCACGCTGGGACTTGGGCGCTCATTCAACAATCTCCGGTTTAATCAATGTATAAAGCAAGTAACGGCCCAAACGCCAATGCGGGTCCTGGCGACAGTAGCGTTTTTCCAGCGCCAGCAGCGTGGCGTTTTCTGAGGGCGAGGCTGGCGGCTGGCGCAAATAGTCTTGAAAGACGCGAATCCCGGCAACGGCTTCTATACGCAAGCCATTTGCCGCGCTCCACTGCTCAATCTCCGCGTGACTCACGGGGGAAATAGGCGTCAGCCGCTGGCGCTTGCCCTTCCCTGCCAAGCGGTCGCTTAGCGCCTTCTCAAGATTGCCTTTTACCGCATTAGAAAAACGCAGGGCATCGCGGTTAAACACCATCAAACTCAGCTGGCCACCAGGTGCCATTAGCTGGCTCAAGGTGGTCAACGCCGTTTGTGGGTCGCCTAACCACTCTAATACGGCATGGCAAGTAATCAGTGGCCATGGTCCTGGTGCCTCGCCAGTGAGTACTTGCAGCGGCGACTGCAGATAAGTGATCGCCGATTCCGGCAGCGTTTTAGCATCCCGATGCCAGGTTTTGGCGTAACTCAGCATATCGCCAGAGGGCTCAGCCATCGTAACGTTGTGCCCTCGCTCAGCGAACCAGGCGGCTTGCTGGCCCAGGCCACCGCCGACATCAAGCACTTTCTGCGCGCGCAAATCGAGCATTTGCGGCAGTAAATAATCCAGCATCGCCAAACGCAGTTCGCCACGGGGCGCCTGATAGAGCGAACGAGAAAACTTATCGGCCAGGCCGTCGAAATAGCGATCGCCAGCTTGAGTTAGTTCATAGCTTGTTGGTTTCACGGGTATAGCGTTATCGTTTGGGGACATGCCTAGGGGCATCACTGTAAAAGAAAGCACGCAGTTTACCTGATTCAGCCTGCTCATCCGAATGTCATTCCATGACCCAAAAATAACAAAAAAAACTATTGAACAAGGCTCATTCATAAGCAAAATAAATTGAAAAAGGTTTGCAAAAACCAGTGAGATACTGGCTAATTAAGTAGTTCACTTTTTGGCAACTTGTTCATACATATTTATTACCGAGCGCTACCAAAGGTCGTTACACAACTGTTATCACTAAGCTATACAAAAACAATACATATGGTGGAATTGATATGCTTATCGACACTGCCGACCAAAATGCGGCTAGCCAAATAATTAAATCCTTGTTCAATAAAAATCACACCATTACTCTTTTTTCTAAAGAAGCTGCTCACGCCATTAAAGCGACAGCGGTTAAAGTAGAGCCAGATAACAAAAAAATCACCCTAGAAATACATTATACCGGTGCATCATTATCGTCTTATCTTAATAATGACACCATCTCTTTTGATATAGAGACTTCACGCCATGCGCATGATTCTGAAGAGATTTACAACATTGAGCACGTGCCAGCTAACATTATTCAGATAGACACCTGCACCTACCACCTAGAATGTCAGCTACCCAACTCTATTTTTGCTTCAGATAATCGTGGCGCCCTACGTGTGCCTTTTTTTCTTGGCATGCAAGCCCGTGTTCACTTAGAAGTTTTTGCCCATGAGCTTAATATAAAGGGCAAAGTACGCAACCTCTCAATAGGCGGTTGCATGGTCTACGTAAGCCTTGAAGACAGTATTGCACTTTATGTAAATCAAATACTTCCAGATGTAACGTTAGAGTTCCCAAATGGGGAAGTATTTAATTCCCCAGGACGGATATGCCATATGCGTCCTTTTGGCAACCACGGCCATGCCGCCATGGGTATCGAGTTTATTAATATGGACCCTACCTCAACGGAATTACTTTACCACTTTGTTTCCGAAGTTGAATTCGAGGCGGCGTTACGCTCAGGCGCTCAAAACAGCTCTCGGGCAAGGTCAAAACTATTTATAGCCGATGCGAAAGAGAAAAAAATGCAGCATCAAGAAGAGCATGACCAGCTGATAAATGCCCAAAACACCCCGTTGCTCAGAGGCGTTATCGAAATAGCCCAGCAGCTTCACATTATCTTAATGTTCATGAAAAACAAAGAATTAGTACCCGCTGATATTTTATATGAGTGTGTGGATAGTATCGTGTATATGGTTAACCAAGACCGTAAAGCCCTTAAGTATGCACTTACATACTTGCACCATGAGCCAGAGTGGGTACGCCACGCCATCCAGGTGGCCAGCCAACTCGCCATGATATTGATTAGCCGCGATCCATATGCCGCAAAAACACGGGAAGCAGTGCTGGGCGCCCTTATCCATACAATGGGTAAGCCGCTGCTAATTAGTGAGCAACTGCCCTCGCTGAAAGCTCGCATGTCGCCGTCGCAAGCGGCGTTACTCAAAAACCATGTGTATGCACTCGAAAATAAACTAACGAACCTCGACTGGTCACCTAGCCCCACCTGCCACGATATTATTGTCAACGCCAATGAACGACTTGATGGCAGTGGCTATCCAGCAGGAAAACAGGCCGCCGCGTTGTCAGAACACGTTCGCTTGATGAGTGTTATTAAAATAATTAACAAGCTGACCCATGAACGCAATGGGCAGCACCCACGGCAACCTTTAGATGCTTATCGGTGGGTTAATAACCGCCCTGAGATGTATGAAAAGTCATTGCTGGTTGAGTATATCCAGCACTTTGGCCTTTACCCTATTGGCAGCTTGGCCAAATTTTCAAACGGTTTTTTAGCATGGATTGTGGATGTTGATGCGAAGGGTATGCCTTGCAAAGTCGAGGTTGTCAAAAATTTAGCCTTTAAGGACACCTCTATTGATACTGTGCTGTTTAGTAACGATTTCAATCAAATAGGTCACCTAGAAGGGACAGTAAACCCGACTGATTATAATGTGAGTATGAAAAAGCATCATTGATATTGCATTGCGTTCGGCTTTCTCATCACCCAAAATGGAACCGATACCATTATTTGAAGTAGACGATGCCTTCCACCTTTCGCCGCGCTACCATTATTGAAGTCGCTCGCCTAGCTGGCGTGTCGAAAACCAGCGTTTCGCGCTACTTTGGCGATGAGCAGGAACGACTCTCTCCTTCGCTTCAGGCGCGCATTGCCCAGGCGGCAAAAGCACTGGGTTATCAGCCCAACCAAATGGCCCGGGGCTTAAAAGGCGGCCGCTCGAAATTGATAGGCATGCTGGTCGCGGATATTCGCAATCCGTTTTCGGTGGCCATTACTCACGGCGTTGAGCAAGCATGCCGCGACTACGGCTACTCGCTATTGATGGGCAATACCGACAACGACCCAAAGCAGGAGCGCCAGCACTTAGCTCTATTGGCCGCCTATCAAGTGGAAGGATTGGTGGTCAACGCGGCCGGTCGCCCTGAGCAACAGCTGGATAGCTGTATCCGTCAAGGAACGCCGATCGTGCTACTCGACCGGGAAGTCAGCCAGGTGGATGCGGAAGTGGTTGGCCTCGATAATCATTTAGCCATTGATATGGCGCTTGATCATTTGTCTGCCCAGGGTTACCAAGCGGTGCTATATGTCACTGAACCAACGGAGCAATCCAGCGCTCGCCAACAGCGACTGACCCGATTCATTACTAGCGCCCCCCTGCGCAAACTGAACCACGCAACGCTGCTGTTGACGGACACCTTCGATGCCACAGCAAGGGAGGCCTTCACTCGCTTTCTCAGCGCGCACAACACCCAGGCCTGCGCCGTGCTATGCGCAAACGGTAATGTAACGTTAGCTGTCACCAGACTTTTTCAGCAGCTTGGTTTGGCGCTTGGCAACGTCGGGTTGATGGGGATTGATGAGCTCGACTGGTGCGCACTTATCCCGCCTGGCATCACTACCCTAGCCCAACCCACCGAAGCGATTGGCGAAACAGCGGTGCACTGCTTGATGCACCGGATTTCACCGAATGAAGTCGCCATGCCGAGGCAACTACGCTTTTCACCCAAATTGATGGAGCGCGGATCCACGCAGCGCTAGGGTTTTTTGAAGTGCGGTTATTACTATAAAAAGAGCCATGAATTTTTACTCAAATGGTATCGTTCCCATTAGATTAAAACAAACAACATCAAGAGGTGATTGATCATGTCCCATCTGACTTACCCCCCAAAGGTTCTTACCTTTGGCGAAGCGATGGCCATGTTGGTGGCTGATACGCCAGGACATTTATCAGACATTGAACATTTTCATCGTCGCCTTGCCGGTGCCGACAATAACGTTGCAATAGGACTCTCCCGCTTAGATTTTCACGTTGGCTGGTTAAGCCGTGTGGGAGCCGATAGCTTCGGCGCGTTCATCAAACGAGCTTTGAAAAATGAAGGCATCGACGATCGGTACATTTATACCGATGAGCAGCACCCGACCGGGCTAATGTTCAAAGAGCGCGCCGTGGGAGGTACCGATCCTCGCGTGGAGTATTTCAGACGCGGCAGTGCCGCCAGTTTTCTGTCCATCGACGACGCCTCGGCAATCGATTTCTCCTCGCTCACCCATCTACACGCCACCGGCATTACGCCCGCTCTCTCAGATAGCGCCTATCAGCTATCTCGCCACTTAATGCAGCAGGCCCGCGCCAAAGGGGCAAGCGTTTCTTTCGACCCCAATTTACGCCCATCACTTTGGGCTAGCGAAAACGCTATGCGCACAACGCTAAATGAACTCGCTGGCCTTGCCGACTGGGTACTACCGGGGCTTTCTGAAGGCCAGCTGCTGACGGGGCAGAAGACGCCGTACGATGTGGCAGGCTACTATCTGGATCAAGGCGCTTCTGCAGTGATCATCAAGCTGGGGGCCGAGGGCAGCTACTATCGCGGCACACTAGATGGCAAAGAGGAAAACTTTACGATAGAGGGCTGCCACGTGGCAGAGGTTGTGGATACTGTAGGTGCAGGCGACGGTTTTGCTGTCGGTGTGATCAGTGCCCTGCTAGACGGGGGAACGGCTCGCCAAGCTGTCCAGCGCGGCAACCTCATTGGTGCCCAAGCCATTCAGGTGGTAGGCGATATGGAGGGGCTTCCCAATCGCCAGCAACTCCAAGCGCTCGAAGCCAACCCACCCCAAGCATAAGTAGCCTGATTGGTTTTTGGTTCTGAATTCATGGAGATAAAAATGCAAAAACGACTCGTGGTTCAAGGAAGGCTTAGCGATGACCAACTATCTACGCTAAGCGATCTATTTAAAGTGGACGTACTGCCGAACCCCAACGTGCTGGATGCCCCAGAAAATCGCGCGGTACTGGCGGGAGCGCACGGTATCATCGGTTCCGGCCTAGCGATTACTCCGGCATTATTAGATGCCGCGCCTCAGCTGGAAGTTATCGCGACCATCTCGGTGGGCTACGACAGCATCCCGGTTGATGAACTGACCAAACGCGGCATTATGCTCTGCAACACGCCGGATGTGCTTACTGAAACCACTGCCGACACAGGCTTTACACTGATCATGGCTACGGCTAGGCGCGCCGTTGAATTAGCCGAGTGGCTACAAGCGGGCAAATGGCAAGCCAGCATCGGCCCCGCCCAGTTCGGTAGCGATGTACATGGCAAGACCCTGGGCATGGTGGGCTTTGGCCGTATTGGTCAGGCGGTCGCTAGGCGCGGCGCTCTAGGCTTTGGCATGCAAGTCCTCTACTCCAACGCCTCACCCAAGCCCGCGTTAGAACGTGAGCTTGGCGCCCAGCGGCGTGAACTTAACGAGCTGTTGGCCGAGGCCGATTTTGTCTGTGTGACGGTTCCGCTCAATGCAGAGACTGAACATCTGATAGGCACTGACGAGTTCGCGCTAATGAAGCCCTCGGGTATCTTTATCAATATTGCCCGCGGCAAAGTGGTCGATGAAACGGCCTTAGTAAACGCTCTGGAAAACGGCGTTATTAAAGCAGCTGGGCTGGATGTATTTGAGCAAGAACCGCTCCCTGCCTCATCACCGCTGCCGAAGATGCCTAACGTGGTCGCCCTGCCCCATATCGGCTCTGCCACCCATGAAACCCGTGAAGCCATGGCCCAGCGGGCGGCGGATAATGTCCGCCTCGCACTGCTGGGTAAACACCCGATTAGCCTGGTCAATGAGGAAGCCTATCAATGACTGAGCCTTTGTCTTCACCGTTCTGCTTACTGTTCGATTGCGACGGCACCCTGGTTGACAGCGAGATACTGCTCGCCGAGGTGATGGGCGCTATTCTCCCCGAATTCGGCCTGCCATTTTCCCCGCGACAATATATGGATGAATTTCGCGGCGTACGTTTCCAGACCATCGTGCAAACGCTGGAAGCACGTTTTCAGGCATTGGAAGAAGATGATTTCAAACAGCTTGAGGCGGGCATGCGAGCGCGCATGGAAGCCCGCATGCAGAGCGAGCTGCTGGCGATCCCAGGCATACCCGCCGCGCTCGACCACTTAAGCCATCATGCCATGGCCGTGGTCTCCAATGGCCCCGAGCGCAAAATCCGCTGTGCGCTGGAAAGCACCCAGCTTGGCCACCACTTTGCAGGAAAGTTATTCAGCGCTTACACCCTCAACGTATGGAAGCCCGACCCTGAGCTGTACCGCAAGGCGGCGGCTGCCATGGGCTATGCACCTCACGCCTGTATTGTGATTGATGACGCGGCGGTGGGCGTAGAAGCGGGGTTAGCGGCTGGCATGCAGGTGATTCATCTCAACCACTTCCCAGACGAAGAAACCACCCCCGAAGGTGCTATGGGTATCCATCATGCCAATGAGCTACCCGCTGCTATTGCGCACTTATCAGCTAAAGTGAGTGCTTAAGGGTTGAAACTTATCGGTTTGAAATGCACAGCAGGAGGCATCAATGCGGTTATTTACATTACAAGGCCAAGTGGCGATGGTAACCGGTTGTATTGACATCCTCCGGCCACTAAATCGGAGATTGTAGTGGCGGATTCCCAGGTCGTTACCTTCCCGGTTCCTGCTTCGGTGTTCGTCGCCTTCAATGCCTTGGCATTGCCGGTCTTACACAAACTCCACAGGCGTAGATTCCCGAGTGCCCCTCGGTAGTTGCTTCAACTTTCGGCACCGGCTAATAGCGCGGTGCCTGCTTGTAGGATATTGCGCGCTGCATTGAGGTCACGATCTATGCCATGGGTGCCGCAGTCTGGGCAATCCCAGGTGCGAATATTAAGTGGCAGTGAAGCCATTACATAGCCACAGCCATGACAGCGTTTACTGCTGGGGTACCAGCGGTCGATCTGGACGAACTGGCGTCCCGCCCAGGCCGATTTGTACTCAAGCTGGCGTACCAGCTCTCCCCAGCCGACATCGCTGATGGATTTTGATAGGGACCGATTTTTGACCATATTCTTAACCTGCAAACTCTCCGCCGCGATCACTTGGTTCTCGTTGACGATCTGGCGGGTGAGTTTATGGAGGTGGTCTAGTCGGGTGTCAGCGATTTTAGCGTGGCATTTAGCCACCTTTAACCTCGCCTTGGCACGGTTATTCGAGCCTTTTTGCTTTCGGCTCAATTGTCGCTGCGCCCGCGCCAGCTTGTGGGAGTAGCGCGCCGTATGACGCGGGTTGTTAACTCGCTTTCCGTCGCTGGTCACGAACAGGTCTTTCAATCCAAGATCTATGCCGACCATCTTCGGCGTGATCGGGAGAGTGTCGGCCTCTACCTGGCACAAGCAACTGATGAAATAGCGACCGGCGGCATCTTTGGAGACGGTGACACTGCTCGGATGGGCGGGCAAGTCACGGCTCCAGCGAATATTCAGCGGTTCGCTACACTTCGCTAGCGTGATCTGGCCGTCACGGTAGAAAAAAGCCGTCTTTGCAAAGGTGGCCGATTGGCGATGTTTCTTGGATTTAAAGCTTGGATACCGCGCCCTCTTGGCAAAGAAATGCTTGAAAGCGTTTTGCTGATGGCGCAAGCATTGTTGCAAGGGCACCGAGCTGACCTCAGCCAGAAAGGCGGATTCAGGCTGCTTTTTCAACTGCGTTAGGAACGCGCTGGCGTCGTTATAGCCGATCTTTTCCTGGCGCTGATAGAACGCATCGGTGCGATAGCGAAGCACCGCGTTCCAGACAAACCGCACGCACCCAAACGTCCGCGCCAGCAGGGTTGCCTGCTCGGGCGTCGGATAGAAACGGTATTTGAAAGCGCGTTCGGTTTTCATTCCTTACAAATTATCTTATTTTATGTAAGCTTGCAAGGCACAAGGCGTCCTGTCGGACGCCGCGCTATCCATCTCCACCTAATACTGTGGCTTGGATGGAGTATTCCGCGCTTTTCGATAAAGGCTTAGGCCAAGGTCTGGCCCTAGCGCTGGCCGAAGCGGGAGCCGATATTGTCGGTGTTAGCCGTCGCCCAGCAGATGAAACACGCCACCAGGTGGAGGCTTTAGGGCGGCGCTTTTACGCAGTGGAAGCTGAGCTGGGCAGCGATGCGCCCAGTGATATTGTTAACCAAGCCATTGGCCAGGCGGGCAAGCTGGATATATTGGTCAATAATGCCGGCACGATTCGCCGCGCACCGGCCATTGAATTCTGCGAAGAAGACTGGGACGCGGTGATAGACGTCAACTTGAAAGCGGCCTTTTTTCTGGCCCAACAGGTTGCCAAACATCTCATTGAGCGCAAGGCACCGGGCAAGATCGTCAATATCGCCTCGCTGCTCTCGTTTCAAGGCGGTATTCGGGTGCCTTCTTACACCGCGAGTAAAAGCGGCATCCTCGGATTAACGCGCCTGCTGGCCAACGAATGGGCCGCTCACGATATCAACGTCAATGCGATCGCCCCAGGGTATATGGCGACGGATAACACCCAGGCCCTGCGCGACGACCCCCAGCGCCACGATGAAATACTCGGCCGCATTCCCGCCGGACGCTGGGGCACGCCCGAAGATTTGGCAGGCGCGGTGATATTTCTATGCTCCGACGCTGCCCGCTACGTGCATGGTCACGCCTTAGCGGTTGACGGCGGCTGGCTCGCGCGCTAATGATTCCAAATCCAAATGGCGCGCGAACTATTTAGCCGTTAACTGCCGCACCGCTAACTCTACACCGCGTAGTTCGGCTAGGCCGCGCAAACGGCCATATAGCGGATAACCGGGCGCCGTATTGCGCTGTTTGTCATCAAGCAGTTGGTGCCCATGATCTGGGCGTAGCGGTAAACGCGCCCCGCCCTCTCGCTCGCGCCGTCGCTCTTCGTCGACCAAGGCGTGAATCACGCCCACCATATCCACATCGCCTGCCAGATGCGGCGCCTCTTGGAAAGAGAGGCCATCCGCTTCACGCTGAGTGGCACGTAAATGAATGAAGTGAATATGCGGCGCAAAGTGGCGGGTCATGGCCACCAACTCATTGTCTTGTCGAACGCCGTAAGAGCCCGTGCAAAGCGTCAAGCCGTTCGCCGGGCTTTGCATACAGTCCAGAATCCACTGGGCATCCTCACGCGTCGAGACCACCCGCGGCAGCCCCAGCAGCGGCCGGGGTGGGTCATCCGGGTGGATGGCCATACGAATGCCCACTTCTTCCGCAACGGGAATAACCGCTTTAAGAAAGTAACCTAGATTTTCCCGAAGCCGCGCAGCATCAATATCAGCGTAGCCTTCTAATACAGTGCGAAACTGCTCAAGCGTATAGTGCTCTTCAGCGCCCGGTAGCCCAGCAATCAACGTATTGACCAGTTTGTCCCGCCCGGCATCACCTAACCCTTCCAGATAGTGAGCCGCCTGGGCTTTCTCCTCGGCGCTATACGCTTTCTCAGCGCCGGGCCGCTGAAGTAGGTAAAGATCAAAGGCCGCAAACGCCACTTGGTCAAAGCGTAGGGCCAAAGCGCCATCGGGCAGTTCGTGGGTCAGGTCAGTACGCGTCCAGTCCAGCACCGGCATGAAGTTGTAGCAAACGGTGTCGATACCGCAGGCCGCCAGGTTGCGTAGCGTCTGGCAGTAAGTGGCGATCAACGCATCCCGCTCAGGGAAGCCTTTTTTGATCGACTCATGGACCGGCACGCTCTCCACTACCGACCATGTCAGGCCAGCCGCTTCGATCATCCACTGACGTTCTTGTATCGCTTCAACCGACCAAACCTGATCGTTGGGCACCTCATGCAGTGCGGTCACGATGCCGGTGGCGCCCGTCTGGCGAATCTCGTCCAGACGAATCGCATCATTCGGGCCAAACCAGCGCCAGGTATGCTCCATGTTGATCTCCTTTTTTTGTTAGCCTCTAACCATGCGTCAGCGCTGCGAGCGCCCCCTCCAGGCCTTGCTGAGTCAACGTCTGGTACGCCGTCACCACGGCCTGGGCAAACGCCTTGTCCGTTGCCAGCGCGCTGGGCACCACATCGTTCATAGCCAGATACGCCGCCACCAGTGCGCCGGCATCGCCACCGTGCGCGTGATGTATCGACTGGAAACGCTGGGCGAGCGGGTCGTCGACGGTGTGGCGATTGCCCATCAAATCCTCGCCCGAGGTATAGCGAATCCACGCCGCCATGCCCAACGCCACGCACGGCGAGGACTGCCCGGCGCCTGTGCGCTTCAGCGCGCCGGAGAGCCAGCGCTGGGGGAGTTTTTGGCTGCCGTCCATGGCGATCTGATGCAGGCGATGGCGCAGGCTGTCATTGGCAAAACGGGCCAATAGCGAGTCCGCGTAAGCATCCAGGTCGATGCCCTTGGGCATGTCGAGCGTCGGCGCCGCCTCCTCGCGCATATAGCGGCGCAAGGCAGCTCGCAGCCCGACGTGATTGACGCCGTCAAACACCGTTTCAATCCCCGCTAATGCGCCTAAGTACGCCAGCAGGGAATGGCTGCCGTTGAGCATGCGCAGCTTCATGGTTTCAAACGGCGCCACATCGGCGACCATCTCGACGCCCTCGGCTTCCCAATCCGGACGCCCCAGCGGAAAGTTGTCTTCGACCACCCACTGTGTGAACGCTTCACACACCACGGCGTTTGGATCGGTAACGCCCAGCGCTGCTAAACGCTCGAAGTCGGCTCCCGTCATCGCGGGGACAATGCGGTCCACCATGCTGCAGGGGAACGCAACCTCATCGGCGATCCAGCGGGTTAAGGCGGGGTCACGCTGCTCGGCCAGCTGAACCACCGCTTGGCGGGTTCGCTTGCCGTTGTCCGGCATGTTGTCGCAAGAGAGCACCGTAAACGGGGCAATGCCCGCCTCGCGCCGCCGGGCTAGCGCTTCTACCAATAACCCTGGCGCTGTGCGCGGCTGCTGGGGCGATGCCATATCATCGACGATCATCGGGTCATCACTTTTTAACTCACCGCTAGCGGGATTTAAAAAGTAGCCTTTTTCGGTCACCGTTAGGGTTACGATACGGGTATCGACAGAGGCCATTCTGGCTAGCAGTGTCTCTCGGTCGCGGCCCCAATGACCGGCGCTATCACACCCCGAGAATAGCGTCTCCTCGATCGCACCTATTTCACGTAGCGTGAGAGTGTCGCTGTCAGCGTACTCGGCTACCTGATAACGGTAGTCAGCATCACGCAGGCTATCTACCAAGCCAACACTTGAGCGTAAATTCGCGCTGCAGACGCCCCAATCACCGTCACCACTACGCTGACGATAACGCTCTAGATACACCGCTTGATGAGCGCGGTGAAAAGCGCCTAACCCCAGATGAACGACACCGATCTGGCCGCTTTTGGGTGAGGCTTCAATACGCTGCAAAGCCATCGTTAATTACTCCCCATCAATAAGTTGGGTAGCCAGAGTGAAATGGCAGGAACGTAAGTGACCAATAACAGCACCGCCAAGTTACACAGCAAAAACGGCACGATGGCTCTTGCCACCGACAACATCGGCAGTTTACCAATCCCTGCTAAGTGACTCACTATAAATTTTCTTATATAAAGAGCACTTGTTCCCCCAGTCTAGGATCCCCTCATGACAAGGCTCTTTATCGCACTCACACCTAATGAGCAGCAGGTGCTAAGTGAGGCCTACCAGCGTGGCGA